>CAYSWK010000001.1:0-71717 GCA_964434735.1 Microcaldota archaeon
CAACTTGATTGCCATTGCCAAAACTTCATCAAACTGCTCAACGGCAGCGTCAATTTTTGCCGAAGTTCCCGCAAATGAATAGCTTGGAAGCTCGCTGAATTTTTTCATCTGCACCTGGGACTGGATGTAGGGAATTTTTACGCCCATGACGTTCTTAACATCAATGTCGATTGAAATATCCTTTGCAATTGCAAGGGAAACGGCGTCAAGTTCATACGAAGTATGGTAGCTTTCCGCACGGCCGATTGCAGTATATGCGACTCCCATACGCGCAGCTAACAATGAACGCATATCCTGTGATTTTTTGAGGATCTTGAAAAACTCAAGGATTAATGCATCACGCTTTTGCTTAAGGAGTTTATGCCCCTTTTGCGCAAGCTTGATGCGGTCCTTGGTTTTTATAAGTTCCATTCGCGTTGGGTTGACGTCTAAAGCCATATGAAAATCACCATAACATGAATTTTGCCAATACTTTCCTTAAAAGAAACATATATATTCCAAACAAACCGATTATTACCAAAAAGGTAATAACAAGTAAAAGTGGATCCCGCGCAGAGATATGGAAGAAAAATAAACCGCCTCCAATCAAAAGCAAACCAAGAAAAAGGATTAAACCAAGAACTGTCAAATCTACCTTTAACTTATTCGTGTAACCACAATTGCAAGAATAGTAAAGGGATTTTAAAAGCCCATCACGTCTTCTAGAGATGAGTATGCCTTCACATAATTTTGCATTTTGACTTTTGCAGCGAGGGCAGATCTGGAGTTCTTCATTGTATAACGCCATGAAGCTATCACTTCTTCTTCATGTACTTAGGAATGTGCTCACGCTTGACACGCTTGAGTTCGACTTCAGGCAATGTTGCAAACATATCCCATGCAAGATCGAGCGTTTGTTCGATCGATCGTTCTTCGTACATTCCTTGGGTAACGAAACGTTTTTCAAAGTCATCCGCAAACTTAAGGAACTTCCTGTCTGTTTCTGAAAGCGCCTCTTCACCGACAACTGCACCCAATGATCGAAGGTCACGACCGTTTGCGTATGCTGCATACAACTGGTCTGCAACACCCTTGTGGTCTTCACGAGTCTTTCCATTTCCAATACCGTTGTTCATCAAACGGGAAAGGGAAGGCAATACGTCTACCGGAGGATAGATATTCTTCCTCAACAGGTCACGTGAAAGAAGGATCTGCCCTTCAGTGATATAACCGGTAAGGTCAGGAATGGGGTGGGTCTTATCATCACCGGGCATGGTGAGAATGGGGATCTGAGTAACCGTACCATTCGTTCCCTTGACACGGCCTGCACGTTCGTAAATGGATGAAAGGTCCGTGTACATGTAACCGGGGTAACCACGACGACCGGGGACTTCCTGCCTTGCTGAAGAAATTTCACGCAATGACTCACAATAGTTAGTCATGTCCGTAATCAACGTAAGCACGTGCATTCCCTGTTCATACGCAAGGTATTCTGCAGTTGAAAGTGCTAAACGGGGAGTGATGATACGCTCAACCGAAGGATCGTCTGCCAAATTAAGGAAAAGAACTGCGTTTTCAAGTGCGCCCGTCTTTTCAAAGTCTCGCATAAAGAACGATGCTTCTTCGTGAGTAATACCAATTGCCGCGAATACGACGACGAATTTCTCATCCTGTCCGCGTACCTTTGCCTGACGTGCAATCTGGACTGCCAATTGATTGTGGGGCAAACCTGCTGCCGAGAAAATAGGAAGCTTCTGGCCACGAACAAGCGTGTTCATACAGTCGATGGTTGAAACACCCGTCTGGATAAAGTCCGAAGGGCTCTGTCTTGAGAACGGATTGATGGGAAGCCCGTTGATATCGACTTTTTCCTCAGGAATGACCTTCGGTCCTTTGTCGCGGGGGTCACCCGTTCCGTCAAAAACACGGCCAAGCATGTCTGTTGAAAGGCCGATTTGAAGCGTTTCACCAAGGAAACGAACCGAAGTTGCCTCTCGTGAAATACCTGTGGTTGAACCAAACACCTGGACGACTGCGCGCGTTGCGGAAACGTCAAGAACCTGTCCCTTTCTTCGCTCGCCTTCAAGCAAAAGCTCAACGATTTCACCGTAACTGACTCCTGTTACGTTGTCAACAACGACAAGAGGACCTGCGATTTGGCTGATTGTTCTGTATTCTTTCATTATGATCACCCGCTCTTGATAAGCTTGTCAAAGTCGCCGTCAATTTCTGCATGAAGCGCTTCGAAGTCTTTCAAGTTTGTAATTTCCTTCATACGGCCAATGCGAACCTTAGTTGGAAGGTCATTGATCTTCTTTGGCTGTACGCCAAGTTCAAGTGCGCCGATTGCCCGGTCGTAGAACTTAAGGATCGATTTAAGCATTGCATACTGCTTAGGAAGGTCGGTTTTTGCATCGACATCGCTGTAGGCGTTTTGCTGCAAGTAGTCTTCACGTACCATCCTTGTGATACCCAAAATCATCTGCTCCTTATCAGGCAGTGCGTCAGGACCTACCAATTGTACGATTTCCTGAAGCTCTGCTTCTTTTTGAAGCAAGCTCATTGCCGTCTTTCTCAACGTAGAGAAATCGCTTGAAAGGTTTGCCGAAAACCATTCGTCAAGCCCGTCAGTGTACAATGAATAACTCTTCAGCCAGTTGATGGAGGGGAAGTGTCGCTTGTACGCAAGTGACGCATCCAATGCCAAGAACACCTTTGCAACACGCAACGTGTTTTGTGAAACAGGTTCTGAAATGTCACCACCAGGAGGTGAAACTGCACCGATGATCGTGACTGAACCGAATCGTTCCTCGGTTCCAAGCGTCCTGACACGGCCGGCACGTTCATAAAATTCTGCCAAACGTCGTGCAAGGTACGCAGGATACCCTTCTTCACCAGGCATTTCTTCAAGACGGCCACCGATTTCACGCATAGCTTCTGCCCAACGGGAGGTTGAATCGGCCATCAATGCAACATCGTAACCCATGTCACGGAAGTATTCTGCAATCGTAATACCTGTGTAAATGGATGCTTCACGTGCCGCAACAGGCATGTTTGACGTATTTGCAATAAGAACGGTCCGTTGCATAAGCGGTTTTCCGGTGTTCGGGTCGATAAGGTGGGGGAACTCCGTAAGGACTTCGGTCATTTCATTTCCACGTTCACCGCAGCCGATGTATACTACGATACGAGTATCAGAGTATTTTGCCAAGGACTGCTGGGTAACTGTTTTTCCTGAACCGAAAGGACCAGGAATACACGCCGTTCCTCCTTTTGCAATGGGGAAAAAGGTATCGATAACACGCTGACCTGTGATTAACGGAATTACGGGTGGGAACTTTTCAGTAACAGGTCGTGCCTTTCGAACGAACCATCTTTGGTACATGAAAAGGTCTTTCTTCTTTCCTTCGTGGCTGATTGAGCCGATGACATCCTCAATCTGGTAGGTGCCACTCTTAAGCTCCTCGATCTTTCCATCCTGGGGGCAGAGGATCTTGTGTTCAATGAGTTCGGTTTCCTGGACCGTACCAAGAATATCCCCGCGCACTACGCGGTCGCCTTTCTTTACCAATGCCTTGAATTCCCATTTCTTGTTCCGGTCAAGAGGAGGTGCAACAATACCTCGCTTAATGAATACGCCCTTGCTCTTTTCTTCAATGAACGCAAGGGGTCTTTGGATACCGTCGTAAATACTTTGTAAAATACCGGGGCCAAGCTCAACTGAAAGAGGCTCGCCCGTTGTTTCAACAGGTTCACCTGGCTTAAGGCCAGATGTGTCTTCATAAACCTGAATGGTTGAAGTGTCTCCAATGATCTTGATGATTTCACCAAGAAGCTTGTCATTACCGACACGAACGACGTCGTAAAGTTTTGCCTCAGGAACGGTTGCCTGTACAACCGGACCCGAAATCCGCGTGATTGATCCTTTTTTTGCCATTAGTTTTCACCTTAGTAATATGATCCTCCTGAAACACCTGAAATCAAAAAGACTGAGACCAGTAAGAAAATAAGGATAATTAATAATAAAACGGGAATGACGACAACCGCAATGATTGCACGTAACAAGGAAAGGCCGTGGATTGCCCTTACCCCTTGCACCACGTTTCCAAGAGCGGTAAGAGCTGCAAGGAAATTAAGACAAGGAATCTGACTGAGCAATGCTCCAAGCGTACCACCGTAAACTTGAATTTGAAGTGTTTTCCCATAACTTTCCTTCCCACCCAGAAGCTTTACAAGAATATGAATAATTCCTGAATACAAAAGCACAACCAAGGGAGAAAGCAAAAGATACAAAACTGTTGCAAAAAGAGTGGATACTACTGCATCTACAACCGAAGGTTTAACCAAGAGAAGAGCTGGTTTGTTTAATGCATCAAAAAGCTGAATTCCAAAGAAAATAGGCACCGTAATAAGCACGAGCACCATGAAATAGGTCAACGTTCGCATGATTCCGTCATTGTGAACGCGGCTTGGCCAGTCTGCCATATTTATGAAAAAGATATTTTTTCGAATTTCACTGAGTAGTTCCATAATGCCCATTGTTTCACCTTATTTTTTTGCAGCCAAGTCAAATCCAAGCGCACGTTTGATGAGCGCCCGAATTTCATCAGGTTGTTCCTTGCCGCCAGCGTCCGGTAAACCAACTACGACCGGAAATGCGATTGAGTCTATTTTCTTTTTCAATTTCCAATCGACTCCTTGAAGGTATGAATCACTGACAAGTATAATGCCAAATTCCTTTGAATCGATTGATTTTTCAAGCTCTTTTGAAAAGTGCTCCGGTGGCGTAAATCGGGCGTCCTTGATGCCGCTCAGACGAAAACCATCAACAAGCGGTGCATTGCCAAGTACCAAAATTTTTGTTTCCATGATTAGACCACCACAAGCATGTCCTGAACATCTTTTTCTGAAAGACCGAATTCCTTCCCTTTAAGGATTTTCCTTATGTTGAAAATTTCCTGTTCCTTAAGAAGCAAAAAGCCAAGTGCGACACCAATTGAAAACATTGCGCTCGTGAAAAGCCTTGTTTTCTCCTTTGCAAGAGCACGTTCAAGCGAAACCTCAAGCTCAACAAGGTCAAGATCCCCAGACAACGTAACGTCCTTGAATCGTGACGCAAGGAATTTACGTACTTCTTTAGGATCCTGGGTACGGATGAGCCGTAAAAACTGCTCAGGCTTAATCATGCCGCCCGAAATAAGGTATTGTTGAATCTTCTGTGGCGTGAAATGAAGGCGCTTAAGCCGCTCGATAAGAATGATATTTTTTGCGTCAACTTCCCTTTTAAGAAGCATACGTATTGCGTGCGTGTCAGCACTGGGCGAAGCCTTGAGTGAAAGGTCAAACAACTCATATGCATACGCATCAAGAACCATGAGTGATTCGTACAAACGAGCCGGATCACGAAGCGATTGTTGAAGCGTTTTTTTATGAGTTTCAGAAAGAATTTTTCCCTCAAAAAGAAGCTTACCGAATTCAGTTGAGCGAAGAGTTGAAAGAAACGAAGAGTCGGGGGCTTCATAAAGCATCTGGCAATCTGATTCGCGAAGGAGCCCAAGAGGATAAATGTTTCCTTTTACAAGGGCATAAGGCTTTTTTGAGCTACGGCCGCCGATAATTGCCTTAAGGTTAAGAATATCAAAACGTTCAAGCAATGCGTTTAAGGGTTTAATGCCGCTTTTTGGAAGTGTTTTCTTTATTTTACTTACAGTAGCACTGAAATGAAGCTGGGTTGCATGCTCGATAAGATGATCGCCGACATCCTTGGCTGTTGCTTTTGAAATACTCTCCTTATAGGGAGTATGGGACAACAACTCAACAAGTGCAGGAACAGACTTGACTTTAACCATTTCATCAAGTGTATTTGAAGCAAGGATAGTGCCTCGCATTCCCCTGATCCGAGCATTTGTATATCCCCACGCGAGCGCATCAAAGAACATGCATATTCCCTCTTTAGAAAAGCTCCTTTGCGATATGTTTTCGCAAGGCTTCACGCCTCAATTCAAGAAGTGCTTCGACAGTTGAATTGATACAAACTTCCCTGCCGGGAGATTCGACCAAAACGCCGCCCAAACCTTCAAGGTCTTCAACAACCTTAGCAGTCGTTTTTCCAACAAGTGACTTTTCACCCTTAAGCACGTGAACTACTGCCTTGGAACCCAATTCAGTGATGGATTGATCACTTGAGGATTTTACAAATTCCTTGTACTCCTTTGATTTCCTGAATGCATCCATCTGGCTGATGAGCTCATCCAAACTTGCGTTGATCGCCCGTTCTTTTGCATCCGCAAGAATGCGCTTACGCTCAAGACGTGCCCAGGCAAGCCGTTCGCCACGCGTTTCCGCAAGCGATTTATGTGCCTCATCTTCTACTCCTTTAAGAAGGAGTGCCCGACGAGCTTTTTCGGCCTGAAGTACATTCGCAGCTTCCTTTTCTGCCGAATGTATTACCTGGTCTGCCTCTTGCTTGGCACCTGCTAGAATAGAACGGGAAAGTCCCTCAATTCCCATGAAGATCACGAGATTTGAAGTTATTCTGCTCCCATAGTTCCAATCAGGAAGAACGCGATAACGAATCCTAAGATTGCGATAATTTCAGGAAGCACTAAGTATACCAATACGTTCTTTTCAACTTCAGGTCGTTCTGCGACTGCACCCATTGCTGCTGCGCCCATCGTTCCTTGTGACCATGCTGCTGCAAGAGCACTTACACCCATTGCGATACCTGCACCAATTGCTGCTGCACCGCCTGTTGTCAAAAAGTTTCCTAGTGTTGTTGGTTCTGCCATATTATTTCACCTCAAATTTAATGAGCACGATATTGATCTGTTGAGAAAGGCTCAAACGACTTGCCCCCTCCTTTCATGAATTTTGACCTGAATTCCAAGACGTTCAAACGGCCCCCTTGAATAAGGGCTTCAAACATCGCGATGAATGCATTTACGCTGTGAAGAATGAAAAACAACGGAAGTGCAAGGACAATAAACCATCCCATTTCCGGCCGCGGCATAAATGCTTCATTGATAATTTCACCAAGAAGCGTACCTACGACACCAATTGCCGCAATACGTGAATATGAAATGACGTTCCCTGCAAAACCAGGAAGTTCAAGAAGACCCACAATTCCTTCAGTTGCAAGAAGACCCGCGACCGAAATAACAAAGATAACAAGGCCTGCGGGCTGGTAGATGATAGGAAGCATGGGCAACACTGAAGTAAGGACAAGTATGGTCCCTCCAATTTCAACGCCAAGCCAGCTGATTTTTGCGAATGCGTGTTTCTTTGAATGATTCCATTCACTAATGGCTCCAAGAATAAAACCAAGCGCAAGATGAAGAAGACCTGCAAGACAGGAAATTCCGATGACAAGCGGGAGGTTATGCACACGACTTATCCCATGATATAAGGGACCTGTAATATCTAGGGCATGAAGGTCAATAATATGCCAGGACTCCAAAAATTCAAGCCAATGATAGTGCGTTGCACCGCCAAATTCATCAAAAATAATTCCGAAAACAAATGCAGGAAGTGCTGCATACAACCAAAAGGTGCCGATATTTTGAAGCACCGTGCTTGTCTTAAACTGTCGCTTAAGGAAAAGGGCAATAAAAACGGAGAGTATTGCGTAAAAAGCATCAGCAACGATAAGCCCGTAGAAAACAGGAATAAGAATAAAGTAAAGAAGCGTCGGATCAAGTTCAGTATAACTTGGCAAGGAGTATCTCGTTGTAATAAATTCAAGCGGAGAAGCCATTTTTGGATTCTTCAAAAGAATCGGAGGAACTTCATGGTGTTCATCAATTGGAAGGATTTCAAGAGTTAATCTCTCGCCAAAAAATGCAACAACTGATTCGAGATCTTTCATACGTGTTGTTGGAACCCATGCTTCAATTACAAAACAGGATGAAGTGAAATGCGCGTTGGTTGCTGCCTGCGCGCGGTCAACTTCAATTTGCAATGTTTTTTCAGCATATGCAAGTTCAGGATATAATTTGGTCGAAATTTCAAGAATCTGCTGTGAAAGAGAATCTTTAATTCCTTCAAGCTCTCCTTTTTTACTTAAAAGTCCTGAAAGGGTAGATTTAGGAGAAGTAAAACCTTGTGGAAGCTCAATCTTTGTTGCATTAATTCCAGAAATCAATGAATCAAATTCAATGGAGCGATCAAGAACTAAAAGCACAGTTGCTTTTTCAACTCCTTTCTTTTGCGAAACTTGAATTTCAAACGGTTTTGAAAGAGATGCGAGTCTTTGATTAAGCTCCTTAAGCGAAGTGATTGGAACGTTCAAAAGTGCATATTTCAAAGAACCGGTTGAAAGTAACGAAAAATCAACAGATGAAAAATCAAGCAACCCCTCGCAAACTTTTATTTGATTCTGAAGCTGCTCAATATTTTGTGAAATCGACGCAAGCTGTTCCTTGATCTTTCGCACTTCATCAAGAAGAGGACGGTTTTTATCAGTAACCTTTACTGCCTTTTCAAGGGAAAGAAGTTCGTCTTCAACAGGAACAGATTTAAGCTGCGATTTAAGAGTTCGTACAAAAAGAAGTTTTTCAGACAACAATTCAAAAGAATCAAGAGGACGATTTGTTCCAAGACCTTCATAATGCGAAGTTTTTATTTCAAGAAGAGAAAGAGGATGAAGGCGTGCCAAAAGTTCAGAAAGTATTGATGATAGCCCGATCAACCTAATCTTATGGAACTTGACTGGTTTCATCATACAAAATCACGACTGCCCGAAAAGAACATCCTTAATGATTTCAGCGGCTTTCCGAGATCCTATGGATTTTTTTGCGAGTGCAGAGCCTTCTTTTCTTGCCTCGGAAAGAACTTGCTCAACCTCTGATTCGATAGATGCCGTGCCTTCTGAAATAATATGGTTCTTAAGCTTGACCGACTCTTCATGGGCCGCATTGCGCAACAAAAGAGCTTCTTGTTTTGCTTTATGAAGGATGTGTTCTGCCTGAACTTTTGATTCTGCCTTAGTATGTTCCGCTTGTCCTTCAGACTTACGAATGGCAAGAATTGCTCCCATCATATCAGAATCGGCTTCGTGTGAGCTAGACATATGAAACCCTCATTAACAAGATAATACGTACATTAGTGACCAACCTTTATAAACGCTCTTGCACTGCTTTGGCAATTCGCTCAAGTGCAACAACATATGCGGCAGTACGCATATCAATTCCCTTCTTTGAGGAGATAGCATGGACGGCGTTAAACTCCTTGACCATTTTTTCTTCAAGCTTTGCGAATACTTCTTTTTCAGTCCAATAATATCCGTAAAGGTTCTGAACCCACTCAAAATAGGACACGCAAACTCCGCCTGAATTTGCAAGAACATCAGGAATAACGAATACGCCCTTCTTATGCAAAAGGTCGTCTGCAGCGGGAGTTGTTGGCCCGTTTGCAAGCTCTACGACAATTTTTGCTTTAACATTGTTTGCGTTCTTTTCATCAACCTGGTTTTCAAGTGCTGCCAAAACTAAGATATCAACGGGCAATTCAAGAATTTCCTTGTTTGAAACAGGTGAAGACCCTGAAAATCCTGCAAGCTGGCCAGTCTTTTCCTTGTGCTGTTTTGCCTGCGAGATGTTGATTCCTGTTGGATTATGTACTCCGCCTTTTGAATCTGAAACTGCAACGATAGTAAACCCGTCTTGAGCAAGCAAATCTGCCATGACGGCACCGGCATTTCCAAATCCTTGAATTGCAACCGTTTTGCCAGACTTAATATGTTTAAGAGACTCGCGCAAGGCATAGAAACCGCCCTGTGCAGTTGCAGTTCCACGCCCTTGGGAACCTCCAAGAGAAATAGGCTTTCCAGTAATGAAACCTGGTTGGTGCGATTGTGCGATAGTTGAATACTCATCAACCATCCATGCCATGATTTGTGGAGTCGTATTTACATCAGGAGCAGGAATGTCCCTTTGAGGCCCGATAATAGGATATGCTGCGCGAACCCAACCACGTGAAAGACGCTCAAGCTCACGTACGGAAAGTTTTTTGGGATCGACCGTAATTCCGCCCTTGCCGCCACCATAGGGAATGTCAATCACTGCGCACTTAACCATCATCCAAAATGAAAGTGCTTTTACTTCGTCTAACGTAACATCTTGGTGATACCTGATACCTCCTTTAGTCGGACCGCGTGCGTCATTGTACCTAACACGGTATCCCTGGTATACTTTAAGTTCGCCATTATCCATGCGAATAGGTATTGAAAATTGAAGCTGTTCCTTGGGAGAAGCAAGAATTTCTGCAACCTCTTTTGAAAGAGTAATCTGCTTGTATGCCTTATCCAACTGAATCCTTGCGTTTTCAAAAACAGAATTTGTCGCCATAAAATCACTTATTTTTTTACATCTGCATCTAAGCTGCAAATAAAAACAAAGAGAATCATGAAAGAATTAATTATAAAAGGATATGCTCGATTGAGAAAAAAAATGAAGGCAGGGGTCTGCCTACATTATATATTGATTGCTCATTACTTTCTTGATTTCTTCTTTGATGATTTTTTTGCCCCTTTTGACTTTGACTTTGTTTTTTTCTTTGCTGCCATTGGTTTTTCACCAAAAAGCCAAACCACACAAACTTTAAAAATTTTTACACTACATATCAACGAGTCCAAACGTACAATAAAACGACCAAATGGTGTCAAAATGCACACACATATCGATACGCAAACGCAAGAAAAAAACGACGAAGAACACTCAACAAACCAACGACCGGGGAACGTAGTTTACATTGGGCAAAAAATGGTAATGGGGTACGTTTATGCCGTTTTGACGCAATTTAACAATGGCGCGAAAGAAGTGACTATAAAAGCACGAGGAAGAGTTATTTCAAAAGCCGTAGATGTTGAACAAATTGTAAAAAATAAATTCAAATTCAACAACATAAGAACTGAAAGTATTTCAACAAGTACGGAAAGTGTAACCTCTGAAGACGGAAGCACAAGCAATGTTTCCGCAATCGAGATAAAACTTGCAGTATAAGGGATTCGCTTTGTCATTTCTTTTAAACAGCAAAGGGATCATGCTCGCCTTGGTATTCGGGATTCTCATTTTTACAACTGCAGACTTGAGATATCTTGAAATCATGCTTGTTTTTTTCGCAAGTGCAATACTTGTCACAAAATATGAATATCTGCTTAAACGAAAAATGGGCGTATATGAAAACGAACGGTCCTGGGAAAATGTTTTTTCAAATGGGATTGTACCTACAATTTGCGCCGTTTTTTCTTCAGCAATTGGTCCGCTTCCGTTTCTCTGTTCAGTTGCGGCAATAACTGCTGACAAATTTGCTTCCGAACTTGGCGTGTTTGGAGGAAAACCATATTCACTATTAACGGGCAAAAAGGTCACTGAAGGCGAAAGCGGCGCAGTAAGCGTACTTGGAACAATTATGTCCTTAGCAGGGGGAATGGTGATAGGCGTAGGTGCACTCATTCTCTTTTCCATTGAACCCATACATGCGCTCATGATTGCGTTCGCAGGACTTGTGGGCTCGCTCGTTGACAGTTTAGTGGGCATACTTGAAGCAAAAGGAATAGGTACAAAAGGAACAACTAATTTTATATGTGCACTTGCAGGTGCAATTATTGGAATATTTATTGGAGGTTAAACAAATATGAAAGTAATGATACTGTGCGGCGGAGAAGGTACTCGTCTAAGGCCCTATACGTATAATGTGCCAAAACCGATGCTACCCATTGCAGGAAAACCAATACTGCAGTATGTTATTGAAAATCTTAAACGACAGGGGTTTACGGAAATAATCCTCATGGTAGGATATTTGCATGAACAAATACAAAATTATTTTAAAGATGGAAAAAGATTCGGAGTTTCAATAACGTATTCGATTGAAACCGAAGCACTAAGCACTGCGGGTGCCATATACGGACAAAAAGAAAAAGTAAAAGATGTTTTTGCCGTGCTTATGGGAGATCATGTGACAAACATAAACCTTGCAAAAATGGTCGACTACCATAAAAAGCAAAAGGCAATTGGAACAATCGCAATATATTCACAAAAAAAACAGCTTGAATACGGAATAGTGAATATGGAAAGCAACGGAACTATAACTGGATTTTCAGAAAAGCCAACGCTTGAAACAAACATAAACACCGCAATGTATGTTTTTGACGCCAAAATCTTCGAATACATAAAACCAAGGGAAGATTTTGCAAAACATGTTTTCCCACGAGTGCTTAAAGAAGGGAAAGATCGGCTTATAGGATATCCCCTTGAGGAAGTATGGTACGACATAGGCCGTGTCAGTGATTATGAAAAAGTAAATGAGCTGATGCAAACAATCAGGCTTGGAAAGGATCTGCTTGGAGTATAATTGGCCCAGGCATACATTTTATGCCAAATTACACATGAATTTAAAGGCGCACTGCGAGGAATACATATGAAAGAGACAACTATCATTGAACGGAAAAAAATCAAGGCAAAAAATGCAATATTGATAACCGGTCTTCCAGGCATAGGTCTCGTTGGCAGAGTTGTTGGAAAATACCTTGCAGAAGAGCTGAAAGGGACCCATTTTGCAGATATGTATTCGCCTCATTTTCCCCACCAAGTATTTATGACTAAACGCGGGGGGCTACGACTCATCAGGAATAAATTTTTCCTTTGCAAAGGCAAAAAACATGACGTAATCTTGCTTACTGGAGATATCCAAGCAATGACTTCAACTGGCCAGTACGAAGTTGCCGGCGCAGTACTTGATTATGTCGAAAAAATGGGAGTAAACACCGTCATAACCATCGGAGGTTATGGCATCGGAAAAATAAACGAATCACGAAGAATTCTTGCAGTCGCATCAAACGAAAAAGTGCTTGAAAAATTCAAAAAATTAGGAGTCGTATTCGGGGAAGCAAAAGGCTCAATCGTAGGTGCAGCCGGCCTTTTACCTGCATTCGCAAAAGTAAGGGGAATAGACGGCATCTGCCTTATGGGCGAAACGCATGGCGGCTATGTAGATGTAACTGCCGCAAAAAATATCGTAACGCTTCTTTCAAAATACCTTGGCTTTGATATAGATTTGACACGGCTTGAGGCAAAAGCAAAGGAAAGCGAAAAAATCGTCAAAAAGATTGAGGAAGAAATCCAGACGAACATGATCCAGCCCTTTGAAGCAAACAAAAAGAGCATATCTTACATACGATAGGCTCAAACAATATCTTTTTATTTTATGCTTTAAACAGTTAATTATGAACGGCCGCGTTAAGGGACAGCTCTCTGCTGAAATGCTTCTTTTAATAGTTGTGATAATCGCAATCATTGGAATTGCCGCAACACAGCTCCTTGGAAGCTCAAAAAATGCCTCAGAAACGATCAAGAACTCATCAAACCTCATAGTTGAGGATTCGTCACGAAGCCTCCTCAGAGGCCCGGGTGAGCCTTGTTCGGTAGATAACATCTGTGAATCAAACAGATGCCTTGAAGGAAAATGCGAATAGTCTCTCTTTTTTTAATAAGTTTAATAAGAGGGAGAAGTTCAGAGTATACTTTCGTCCAGCAAGAAACAAGAGCCTTGAATAAATCAGTACGTAGCCCAACTTCTTTTAGAGTTAAAATGAAAAACAACGAAAGGATTCAAGATCGCAAATGAAATCGATTCCAAAATAAAAGAATAAAAATAAATAAAAAAACTAGAAGTTAAAGTGTTCCCTGACGTCCTTCAACATCTGCTTTGCTTGATCCTGTCCACCTAAACCAAATGCAAGTGCAAAGGCAAGTGCAAGACCATAAGCTACTGCTGAAATGACTATCTGGAAAATGCTTTCAATGATCGAAGTATCAAATCCTACTGTGTTCAAACCGACAATCATACCTACGAACACAATAAGTGCCTTTACGACATTTGCGGCACTTGATACTACTTCGGACTTCTTATCAAGACCGACCATTTCCTCTTTTACCCATTCACCCAGTAATGCTGAGAATACTACGAAGAGTACTGCACCCATTACGGCTGGAGCATAGAGTACGATCAGGTTAAGGAATCCAACAAGAACTGAAAGTTGCAAGAACGAAATTGCTGAAGTCAAGAATACCAATATAACATAGTATTTGACAACACGTTCTACAACTGAACTTATTGAAATCTTACCCAATGCATCGTCGATCTTGTGTGCCGCGAGCATTTTTTCAAAATTGACCGCTACAAACAATTTTCGCACAAGCATGCTAATTAAGTTTGCAACGAGAACACCCACGACAAATATCACAACTGCAAAAATTGCAGATGGTATAAAGTCCAAAAGGCCAAGAAGCTTGACCGTTACTGCGTCTTGAATTGCTACAATATCCATTATATTACCCCCCGTAGTTTATACGGAAATGGCATATGCACTAAGTGATAATTTATAAAGGTTTTGGCGGGCTACGGCGAACGAAAAGTTCCCGGTTTCGGGTTTCCAGCTTTGCCAGATTCAACTTACTATATTAACAACTTTTAAATAGTTTGCAAAATAGAATATAGTGTTGATACTATGTCAAAGATTCGCGCAGCTGTTGTTGGAATAGGAAATTGTTTCTCAGGGCTAATCCAAGGAATTGAGTATTATCGTTCCAATCCTTCTGAAAAAGTCATTGGGATCATGCATCAGTCTTTGGCAGGATATACCATTCATGACATTGAATTTGTGTGTGGATTTGATGTTGGGGAGAACAAAATAGGCGAATCCATTTCAGAAGCAATTTACCAGGAACCAAACCTTGTTACCTGGATTCCAAAAGAAAAAATGCCAAAAACTGCTGGGCGAGTATATGAAGCGCCCGCACTCGATGGCGTAGGTATTTGGGTTGAAAATAAAGTCCATCCTATTACTAGTAAGAAAAGCACTGAGGAATTAACAAAGGAAATTCACAAAATACTTAAGGAAACAAAAGCGGAAATTCTTGTTTCTTATTTACCCGTAGGTTCAGAGAAAGCAACAAAGTATTGGGCGCAAGTATGTCTTGATTGCAACGTCGCGTTTGTAAATTGCATGCCTTCGTTCATTGCTTCAGAACCTTCCTGGGCTGAAAAATTCACTAAAAAGAATATCCCGATTATCGGTGATGATATTAAAGGCCAAGTTGGTGCAACTATCGTGCATCGAACACTTGCACGACTTTGTGACGAACGAGGAACAAAGATTGAAAAAACATACCAAATCAACGTTGGTGGAAACACTGATTTTCTTAATATGAAGGAGCAGGACCGGCTTGTGTCTAAGAAAATTTCAAAAACTGAATCGGTTCAAAGCCAACTTTCAGAACGACTTCCTGATGATAAAATTTACGTGGGCCCCTCCGATTTCATCCCCTTCCTTGGAAACACCAAATTAATGTTTATGCGCATCGAAGGAATGATGTGGGCAGGACGACCCTATAATATGGAAGTACGCCTTGAGGTTGATGACAAGGCCAATTCTGCAGGAATTGTCATAGATGCTATCCGCTTAGCAAAAATTGCTCTTGATAGGAAAATGGGTGGTCCAATTATCCCTGCAAGTGCGTATTTGATGAAGCACCCTCCGCAACAAATGAGTGATCCAGAGGCTCGAAAAGCGCTTGAGGAGTTTGTAAAAGGATAAAAAGGTTGATAGGGAAGAAAAAATATGGAATCCATCAAACTGACGCTCATCTTTATTGGAGGCGTTCTTATCATTCTTGCATTAGCTGATTGGTACACGCAAAGCTACAAATACCAATCATGGCAGAAGCTAGATGGAAAGGTTACGAGTGCCAAAATGCTTGAAGACAGCCAAGGTAGAGTATATCTTATAGTTCCTTTTTGGCATCCTGAAATAAGATACACCTATTCTTTTGAAAATAAAAAATATTCTGGAGAATACAAAGAACATCCTAATCTTGAAAAAGAACGAATCGAACAAACGATTGCAGCACTTCAAAAAAACCCTTCAATTGAGGTATTAATTAATCCAAAAAACCCAACCGAATCAATGCCTACGATGTTTATTGATAGGTACTCCTGGACACGAATACTCATGGCTATTGGCGGATTATTATTTATTGCAGGTGCCTTTTTGATCAATTTCAAATAAACACAAAAAACCATTAAAAAACATATGTTTAAATAGGACAACCGAGTAACTAGTATTATGAGAGAGAGGGTTGTTCCAAAACTGCCACTACAAGGTGGGATTCCAGCACCTTTACGTGAGCCGTTGGCACCCGATACAATTATAGGCACCTATAAAATAACTCATTCGCTCGGTAAAGGAGGGCAGGCGCGAGTCTATAGAGGAACGTGCCAACAAACGGGAAGAAATGTTGCAATCAAACAAACGATAACGACTGACTCTAAAGCAACTGCACAACTAAGAAAGGAAGCAGACCATCTTTCATCACTCAAAGGCGTAACAGGAGTTGTATCTCTCATTGAATTAGACTCCCATGAACGATTTATGGCATTAGGATACGTCTCTGGACCTTCACTCGCAAGAAAAGGATATGATCAAAATAGCACCTGGAGAGTACTTGCAACTGCGGCATGTGCAACATTACGAATTCTTAATGATGTACATGAAAATGGTGTGATTCATCGCGATGTAAAACCACAAAATATACTCGTGTCACCCGGAGGTCCCATCCTTATTGATTTTGGAATGGCACATACTGAAGGAACAATAACGCCTTCAAATAGGTGTGTAGTAGGCACTCCTACGTATATGGCGCCAGAACAAGCAATCGATCTGGAAAACGTTGATGGAAGAGCAGACATCTACTCAGTTGCAACTATGCTATATCATGCGGCATTCGGCACATTTCCTTTTAGAGCAGATAGAGCAATAGAACTTCTTAGAATGAAACAACATGATAGGCCCCCGCTTCATCTTCCGTTTGCACGCGAAGGAGTGCCTGAAGGGATCCGCGACATACTTGCAAAAGGACTTGCACGTGATCCTGAAGAAAGATTCCAAACCGCAAAGGAATTTGCACAAGCACTTGAACAGGCATAACTAAAGCACCGGGAAAAAAGGTACCTTAAAGTTGTTTTTAACCAGCTCATCGATGAGCATCTTTTTTATCCTAAAATACTCCTCCTTTGAATACTGTCTGTTTGCGATGCAGTATTGCTTTGACACCAAATGAAAACAGAACATACAATCCCTCAAATCAAACGAGTTATGGCAAAACAGGGAATTTGAGCATTTGGCACTAAAACTTACCTCAAAACAATTGGTAAGAAGCTTGCTATCCTGAGTACGTAAACAGAACGAAGAGGAAAGCATGTTCTTTGAGCCAAATACGTACTCGCAATTGTTAAGAAGCGTCGAAAAACCGATGTTTTTTGAATTTGAGATATAGTTTGAAGCAAACACCTTTGAACTGCCATACACATTATCCGACTCAAACACCTCAGTACTCTGAATGGATTTACTGCCAAGAAAGGAAAAAAACGGCCGTATTAATGATTCAATATCAGCCAATGAGGAAATAGACTCTTGTTCTGCCATGAAGCCATGTGAAGATTCCTTTTTGATCACTTCTTCTTGGCTGATGGGCGAAGCAGCGTATTCAGTATATACTTTGGTGCCCAAAAGCGTTGTCTTGCACGCAAGTTGAGGGATTCCAGTACCAAAAATGCGACGGGCTTCTTCCAAAGAATATGAAGGCTCTCGGCCAAAAAGCTCCTGAAAAACGGCATTAAATTGCTGTTGAAGTGGATTCATCTAAATCACCATAGGAGCATCGATTGTGCGCACCTTTATGGGTTTTGCAAAAGAACCGTTCTGCATAATACGCACAACACATTCACGAGGATGGCTTTCGGTAAGGATTTCCATCTTCTTCTCCTCTATTTCAGCAAATGACTTGCCCGTTTCAAAAATAGGGTTAAGCTCAAGGTTCATCATCTCTTTTGCCACTTTTGCATCATCACGGTTTATCTTAAAGAAAAAAAGGTTGACCATGTTTGCCTTAATAGAGTTCGTAAGATCCTGCGAAAGCTGGCCCAAATACTGCTGGGAAAGAATAAGGGTAAGGCCAAATTTACGTGATTCTGAAAGAATATGTGCAAGGGCAGGATTTTGCACAAGGGAAGCTTCATCAACGATAAGAAGCACCTTTTTCTTGAATATCCCTGCCTGGCTCAACGTAAATACCTGCTGCAAGATGGCCCCACCTACGAATTTAGTCATGTTCTTGCCAAGAAAGGCAGGGTTGACTGTAGCAAAAATGGCCGAATTTGAAAGAAGAAGGTCGGGAAGCGCATATTGCTTTGCGTCTTGGATCCCCGCGCTCAAAAGCGTGTATTCATTGATAAGATTAATGATAGGAAGCACCGCCACATCATAGCGCTGGGTTGAAAGCTCAAGATA
Organism: Microcaldota archaeon; assembly: GCA_964434735.1. Classification (GTDB taxonomy): domain Archaea; phylum Micrarchaeota; class Micrarchaeia; order Anstonellales; family Bilamarchaeaceae; genus CAYSWK01. Next base: position 18,323 of record CAYSWK010000001.1, read on the forward strand.
CTCAATTTCAAAAAAACGCTTGAGTACTTCGTTTTCGCTCCCCCGAATAAAATTCTTGCGTGCAAGCGTATCGGTAAGAAGAAGGCTCAAGTTTGAGAGGCTCATGCGCTGAGTTGAAAAAAGAAGGTAAAGTGCGTGCTTGAGCACACGAAGGACGTACGGGTTCTTCTCAAAATCTATAAATGATGAGAAAAGTGAAAGCGTAAGCTCGGTTGACATGGAAGGTTCCCCTGCATTTGAGAACAACTGAAGCGCTTCTGTCCTAAAGTCAATGTGCCGCTTGATAACGTCGTGCGCATGCTTTTGCACTTCTCCATGGGGGTCAATAAAAATAACGGAATAGTCCTTCAAAAGCCCGGAAGCAGCAAGCCCGCGAATGAACAGCTCAAGGAACTTACTTTTTCCAGAACCACTTTGTCCTACAATTAAAGAATGCTTGGAAAAGTCAAAATCATTGACTCCAAAACGACCCGTGCCATTCTGAAACAAAATACCTTGCGGTGCGTCAGAATGCTGATTAAGATCTGAATTTTTAAGTTCAACCGTAACCTTATCAACCGATTTTTCAACAGTGTTTTGCACGCCAAATGAAAGGAAACGTAAAGGATCATGAACAACAATTGATTCCTTTTTACCGTCAGAATAGATTATGGTTCCGCAACCAACGCTTGGATTAAACGGCTGCTTTATAGATAGAGTAAGCACAAGCAAATCAACCGAACGATTACGCTTAACCTGCTCTTGCGAATTGAAGGAAAAAATACTCGTATGATAAATGGGACGAAGACCAATCCCTTTTCCGACTCGAAAAACAGGCGAAGGAACAGCGATGACGCGCATAGGGTGAAACAGCGAATTTCCGTTCTCAAGAAGAGGGATGTCCTTGATAAAATAACGAATGCGCCCCCCTTGAACTTGCACAAGAAGCGTTACTGTCCAGGCAAAACTTGAGAGTTTTTCAAGAAATACGCTCCAGTCATGAGGAGTAATTTCATCTTTGTAAAAGGAAAGCTGATAGAAACTCTCATGGGAAGGTACGTTTTTTTGATACTGCCCAAATGCAAGGCTTTTCCCAGATGAAGTGGTGGAGTTCATAGAACTACTTGAGCAAAACGAAGCATATAATATGCTGCATTCAGAACTAAGCAAAATATGGAAAAGAATTTAAATAAATACGTATAATGATTAATATTTATGGGATTAGACAAGAAAGACGTAAAAATATTAAAAATTATATCCGATAATGCAAGGATTCCGGTAACCGAACTGGCAAAACAAGTGGAGTTATCAAAAGATGCTGTTTCGTACCGATTGAGTAACCTTGAAGCTAATGGCGCAATAAGCAAATATATCTCATACATTTCATTGCCGGCATTAGGGTATACTTCGTTTCAAGTCACGTTACGACTTGCCGGAGGGAAGGAAAGCCTTGAAAAAACAGTCGAATTCCTCAAAAAACATCCGTTTTGTATCAATGCATTTACAACGCTTGGTGCATGGGATGTCTTGGCTGAATTTGCCGCCCAAAATGAAGTTGAAGTCGCCAAAATCATGAATGAAATTGCGGAGCACCTTGGAAATATGCTTGAGGCAATAGACTCAAAAATGCCATTTTACTTATACAAAAGGCCAAGCACACGTGGACTTCTTGAGCAGGAAATGGAACACCTAGAAACAAACGAAAACCCGTCTTTTGGAAGCGCAAAACTCGATGAAACGGATGTTAAAATACTATCGCTCCTTTCGGAGCACGGGCGAATAAAACTAACCGAACTTGCAGAAAAACTTGGTATCGAACGAGACGTTGTAGCATATCGAAAAAAACAACTTGAAGAAAAAGGTGTGATTGATAAGTACCAAACACGTCTTGACCTTTCATTTTTTGAATATTCTGATTACTACCTTACAATAAAAATGAAAAATATGATACGAAGCCAGGAAGAACTATTCAAAAGGTATATCCAATCCTCACCAAATGTCACGTATGGTTTCAGAAGCGCTGCGGCGTTCGAAGCTATACTTTTTTATGCCGCACGTTCTCCTAAAGAATTTCATGAACAAATTATGGAGTTAAGAAATACGTTTTCATCGTTTCTTCAATCATTTGAAGTGCTCGTGGTCCTTAAAAATCACCATTATACTTTATTCCCTGTTGGGATACAATCAAAGATTTTAGAAAAAAGACCGGGTTAAAAATACTTTTACGCTATTTTTAGGATATATGTCTAACCTTGAGCACGAGCTCGCCCAATTTGGGATTCGCCCAGGTCTTGAGCGTATGGAAAAGTTAATGCTGGCACTTGGAAATCCCCATAAAAAGCTCAAGGTCATTCTAGTCACCGGAACAAACGGAAAAGGCAGCACTACATCTTATATTGCAAGTATCCTAAAAGAAACAGGATATACGGTCGGATCATATTTTTCCCCACATCTTATAGATAATACTGAAAGAATAAAAATAAACGGAATTGACATTTCAAAAAATAAATTTAATGAATATGAAAAAATGCTTCTTGCACTCCATTCAAAAGGACAAGAAATGACGCTTTTTGAAGCACTTACCGCCATGGCATATATGCATTTTGTCAAAAATAACTGCGAATATGCGATTATGGAAATAGGGATGGGTGGGACTTATGATGCAACAAACCTTTCACAAGAAATTGCCTCAGTAATTACTACTATTGACTTCGACCATATGCAATACCTTGGAAAAACAATTGAAGAAATAACAAAGGATAAAGCAGGCATAATAAAAAGTTCAAAATTATGTGTAACGGGCACAACAGGTAAAGCTCTTGAAATAATAAAAGCAAAAACACATACTTTGGGTATTGAACTTTCAGTTATTGGCGAAACAATTCATATTTCAAACATACAAACCTATCCATCAAAAACGAGATTTGATTACCAAGGAAAAAATTCAATTAAAGGTATTGAAACCTCACTTGCCGGAGATTACCAGGCAAAAAATGCCGCACTTGCAATTGCCCTATGTGAACGAATAGAACGAGTCGATGAATCCTCAATACGAAAAGGAATCAAAAATGCGCAAAATCAAGGGCGCATGCAAATATTGCAAACAAAACCGTATGTTGTGCTTGATGGTGCTCACAATCCAGAAGGAATACGTGTCCTTGTAAACAACCTGGGAATGTATGCTGCTAAAAAAATTATAGTCGTCTTTGGAGTTATGAAGGATAAGGATTGGAGAGAAATGATAAAAATTCTTGAACCAAATGTTAATGAATTTATTATAACTATGCCACACCTAGAACGCGCTGAAGATCCAAATATACTTGCAAAAGAGATAATAAAACCCAAAAAAATAATAGAAAAAAGTGATGACGCCCTGAGGTATGCAATTCAACACGCAAACGAAAACGACCTTATTCTCGTGTGCGGCAGCCTTTATTTGGTAGGGGAAATACTAACAAAAATCAAAACTATTTAGAACCCCCCGCAACGTTATATATTCATGGATCTTGGCAAAAAGCTTAGAGAAACCCTTGCAAAACTTACCAACAAACCATATGTTGATGAAGAAGCAGTCAAGGCCCTTATCAAGGATTTGCAACGCGTACTTATAGCCTCGGATGTAAACGTAAAATTAGTTCTTGAATTCTCAAAACACGTCGAACAACGCGCACTTGGTTCAGAACGGGTTCCCTCCCTTTCCATGCGTGAGCATGTGCTCAAAGTCGTCTATGACGAACTTGTTGGAATTATGGGCAAATCATACCAGCCTCGACTTGACAAGCACAGAATACTTGTACTTGGATTGTATGGTTCTGGTAAAACTACTACCTGTTCAAAACTTGCCTATTTCTACAAATCAAAGGGATTAAGCGTCGGCCTTGTGGGTGCGGACACCGACAGGCCTGCGGCACAGGATCAACTTGAACAATTAGCAGCAAAAATCAAAGTTCCTTTTTACACCACACGCGGTGAAAAAAACCCTTCAAAAATAGTCGAAACGGCATTAAAACATGCAAAGGAAGAGGTAATGATTATAGACTCTGCAGGCCGCAGCGCACTTGATGAAGAGCTTGCGCAAGAACTGAAAGGAATTGTTGACGTACTTAAGCCTGAAGAGACATACTTAGTAGTCTCAGGAGATATCGGGCAAATTGCAGGAAAACAAGCGCAAGAATTTGATAAGATAACCAAAATCTCAGGAGTCATTATTACCAAAATGGATGGGTCGGGCAAAGGTGGCGGCGCACTTTCTGCCGTAGCATATACTGATGCCAAAACCTCATTCATCGGACTTGGTGAAAAGGTTGAAGACCTTGAGGTTTATGACGCCCCCCGTTTTGTCGGGCGCTTGCTTGGGGTCCCTGATTTCCAGGGATTAATTGAAAAGGTCAATGCCATAGCCAAAGAACATGATATGTCAAAACTCCAAAGCGAGGAGTTCACAATTGAAACGTTTTATGAACAACTCAAGGCAGCAAAGAAAATGGGTCCCCTGGGTGGAGTCATGTCCATGATGGGAATGTCTGATTTGCCAAAAGAAGTGACCAACCAAGGAGAGGAAAAATTAAAGAAATTCGAATCAATGATTAATTCCATGACCCTCAAGGAACGAAAGGATGCAACTCTTCTTAAAAAAAGCGGCTCGCGCATTGCACGAATTGCCAAGGGTTCCGGATGTACTGAACAGGATGTACGGGAATTTTTGAACCAATTTGAGAAAATGGAAAAGATGCTCGGTGCCTTCAAGCACAACCGCGGATTCAGAAAGCAAATGGAACGGATGATGAAGGGCGGCGGAAAAATGGGAGATATTGGAAAGCTCATGGGCGGAAAAATGTAAAACATAACCTTAGGTTAATATTCTTTATTATTGAAAGTTGTTTATGAAGATAGAACAAATTTCACTTGATGCAAAGGGGCGTATCGTATTGCCGGCATCATTTCGTTCAGCATTATCCCTTTCGTATGGAGACTCTCTTTATTTAGCACTCGATGAAAAAAACCAAACGATCATTCTTTCTTCTAAACCAAATGAATCGCTCTATGAATTAACAATTGCAATGGGCGATGCTCCAGGTACACTTGCACATTTGGCGTTGGTTCTTGCAAAACATAAAGTCGACCTGGTTTCAACCGAAAGCCACTCGCTTACACGTTCAAAAGAAGCAGTATGGAGAATAGTCTGCAAATTCGAAGGAGATTGGCAAGGCTTGCTTGAAGACTTAAAGAAAAATGGAGCCGTAAAAGTAGAAAAGAAAAAAATCTAGGATTCTTCTTCGGCAAATTTCTTGATTGCTTCAAAATTCTCAACAATTAATTGGGCCTTTTTCTTGCCAAAACTAAACGGATATTGATCTGATTCGTCTCGTTTGAGTACAATAAGCTTGTTTCCCTTAAACTCACTAAATTCAATAATTGCCATTAGGTTACACCTATTAGTAATTCTAAAGAATATAATTAAAAGGCTAGAGGGCACTAGTATAATCCATTGTGGGAATAAAGTGGGAATATTTATAAACTGTTTGTTTCTCAAGTAATGCACAACAAATGGAGGATATGAAAATGGAACAACAGGAAAAGGGTTTACTTCACCTGCAAATTATTGGAAACCCCATTGGAAAAACCGATTTGGGATAAGTTACTTGATAGAAACACTAGTTCTAAGGAAGTTTTAGAAAAGGTAAAACAAATTCTTGAAAATATTAAAACTCGAGGATTTGAGGCTGTCAAAGAGTATACGAAACGATTTGACGGGATAGAACGGGAATCTTTTGAAGTTCCAAAAAAAGAGATGCAAACTGCACTTAATGGCTTAACTGTTGAAGAACGCAAATGCATCGAACGCTCAATTGCTTCGGTTCGCGCAATCTGCCTTGAAGAAAAGAAAAATATCAAAAATACGGAACTCAATATGCAAGACTCCAAAACCCTCTTGCGCTATCTTCCGCTTGCCAAAGTAGGAATATACGTCCCAGCAGGCAAGGCACCGCTCCCAACTTCAGTAATCATGGCTTCAATTCCAGCACAAGTTGCAGGAGTAAAAGAGCTTATTCTTTGCTCACCTCCGCAAAAAGACGGGCAGGTAAACAAATACATACTTGCAACTGCAGCGCTTTGTGGAGTTACAAAAGTATATGCTATTGGCGGAGCACAGGCAATAGGTGCATTGGCATATTGTTTTAATGTTGATTTGATTGCTGGACCAGGAAATGTATACGTGAGTGCTGCAAAACAGATCGTACAAAGCCAAGGTGCATGCACGATAGATATGTTAGCTGGACCTTCAGAGGTTCTAGTCGTCTTAGAGTCTGTTGGAAACCCGAAACTGGATGCCGAAAACTGTCGCTTGGCAGCAAGCGACATGCTTGCTCAAGCTGAACACGGGCCCACATCTGCAGCAGTTTGCATTACTACTAGCAAGGAACTTGGGCAAAAAGTAAGGGAAGAAGTTGAAAAACAGCTTAATGCGCTTAAAGACCAAACTCCTCGCGAATCCATTAGATTGTACGGAACTGCAATTGTTACAAAGAGTATGCAGGAAGCAATTTCCCTTGCAAACGAATTTGCTGCAGAACACGTTGAAATATTTGCAAAGGATGCAAAAAAATACGCAATGCAAATTACGAATGCAGGCGCAATATTTGTCAATACTGCAGAAGTGTTTGGAGACTACGGGTTTGATTCAAGCAACCACATCTTGCCCACGGGGAGATCTGCCAGGTTTGCAAGTGGAGTAAGCATCCAAACATTCATGAAAAGGCAGTACGTAAAAATCGCAAATGCTGCAGCACAGGCAAAATGGGCAGAGGACTGCGCAAGATTTGCACGAATGGAACAATTGGAAGCTCACGCCAAGTCTGCAGAATGCAGACAGTTTTGAGTTCAGGATCTTGAGTCTTAAAAAAAGGTGGAAAAAATGATTAATGATATTATACGCCAAGAAATACGCAACATGAACCCCTATGTGGGAGGAGAAACTACAGAAGTAGAGGTTAAACTCAACCAAAATGAGTCCCCTTACAATTTGCCAGAACCGATTCTTGCCAAGATACAGGAAAGGCTTGCTAACGTAAAATTTAACCGCTATAACGAAGGTTCACTCAAGCGTTTGCGAGAGTTAACTGCACAAATGTACGGCCTTGATGCAGACCAAGTAATGTACGGTTGCGGGATAGATGAGATATTCTATTATATTATTCTTACATTTGTAGGCAAAGAAGAAAAAATAGTACGACCTACGCCGAGCTTTGCAATGTATGAAATTTGCGCGCAAGTTGCGGGAGCAAAGGACGTGCCAGTTGCACTTGATACAAATTTCGAACTAACCGATGAATTCATAAAACAAAGCAAAGATGCAAAACTCACCTTTATTTGCAGGCCAAATGCACAAACCGGCAATTCGTGGGATAAAAAAACAATAGAACAAATTGTCAAAAATACAAAAGGAATAGTGTGCATTGACGAGGCATATGCGGAATTTGCGCAAGATGATTGCCTGGATCTTCTCAAATATGAAAACGTAATCCTTGTTCGTACCTTTTCAAAGGCATATTTGGCAGCAGGAGTACGATTAGGATATGCTTTGGCAAGCAAGGAAGTCATTGCATACATGAATAGGGTGCGGCTGCCCTGGAACGTCGGAGCTTTGCCACAGGTTGTTGGAGAGGTTATTCTTGAAAACCAACAAGTATTCAAGGAAAAAGTAGCTGAAATAAAGGAAAACCGCAAAGAGCTGTTTGAAGCACTCAAACTACGGACCAAGGTATTACCCACCCAAACCAATTTCATGTCATTTAAGGTAAGCGACCCAAAAGGTTTTTGCAAAACACTTAAAGAAACAGGAATTCTAGTTCGAAATGTAAGCAGCTACCCTGGCCTTGAAGGATATGTACGCGTAACCGTTGGAACGAAAAGGGAAAATGAACAGTTCCTCAAAGCATTTGACCAAGTGCAATTCAAACCAATTGACTCGATCATTTTTGATGTTGATGGGGTTCTCGTTGATGTTTCGAAATCATACCGTGAAGCAATCAAATTGACCGTTGGACAGTTTAGAGGGACAAATGCAACTGATGAAGAAATTGAAAACATAAAGAAAAAACCAAACTCAAACAACGATTGGGTTGTCACATACGCACTTGCAACAGATTATACGGGAGAATTGTCAAAATTAGACCGAACAAATGCCAAATACCTTGAAATGAAGGAAGCATTTCAAAAATTCTACTTAGACGGACTTATCGACAAGGAAGAAATTTATATGGATAAAGCCTATGTGCGGGCGATTCTTAAAAAAGGATTAAAGATCGGAGTTGTTACGTCGCGTCCACGTTTTGAAGCGTTGTACGTGCTTAAGCGAATTGGAGGGTTTGATGAGCAGTTCGTTATGGCACAGGAAGATTGCACCGAGGAAAAGCCATCGCCAAAGCCGATCAATGAACTAGTCGCAAAAATGAAGGTAAAAAACCCGGCATATATAGGTGACACAATCAATGACAGGCTTGCTGCAGAACGTGCAGGAGTTCGGTACGAGGAAGTAAACAAAACACAAGACGTAAACGATATTTTAAAGAGGTTATTGAAATGAGAACTGCAAAAATTGAAAGAAAAACAAAGGAAACGGAAATTTCACTTGAACTGAATTTGGACGGTACGGGTAAAAATAATATCAATACGGGAGTAGGCTTCCTTGACCACATGCTTACGCTTTTTTCAAAGCACTCACTCATTGACCTCACTGTTAATGCAAAGGGCGATTTGGAAGTTGATGATCACCACACTGTTGAGGACATAGGTATTTGCTTAGGCGAAGCCATTGCAAAGGCAACGGGAGATAAGAAAGGGGTCAAAAGATATGGCTTTTTCCTTCTTCCAATGGACGAGTCCCTTGGCCAAGTTGCACTTGACTTAGCTGGAAGAACCTCCTTTGTGTACAATGCTGTGTTTGAACGGGAAAAAGTAGGTGAACTCAGCACTGAACTGATCAAGGATTTCTTTTACGCAATTGCGCTTAATGCCAAAATGAACCTCAATATCAAAATTGAGGGTGAAAACAATCACCACAAGTCAGAGGCAATGTTCAAGGCGTTTGCACGCGCTTTGCGTATGGCAGTGGAAATTGATGACCGAGTAAAAAATGACATTCCTTCAACAAAAGGAACATTATAGGTGATACTAATGAAAATTGCAATTCCCAACAAGGGAAGATTATATGAAGATGCTGTAAAGGAACTAGCGGCAATTGGGATTGTGTTTCCAAGCAATGGCCGAAAACTTTACACAAGTACAAGCCAACCAAATATACAAATAGTTCTATTGCGGGCTCAAGATATTCCTTGGTATGTAGCAAGTGGATCCGTAGAACTTGGAATTACGGGTACAGACATGATTGAGGAAAGCGATGTCACGGTAACTAAGATTCTTGATCTTGATTTTGGCAAATGCAAAATAGCTTTAGCTGCACAAAAAGGAACGAAAATTGCGAATTTTGACAAAATTGCAACTAAACTTACCAATATTGCCAAGAAATGGATCGCAAAAAAGAAATTGAATGCACAAGTTATTCCTCTTTCAGGAGCGCTTGAGTTTGCACCTTTTGCAGGTGTTGCACCTGCAATAATTGACCAGGTTTCAACGGGCGACACGTTGCGCGAAAATAACCTTGAAGTAATCGAAGTTATTTTTGAATCCAATGCCTGCCTCATAACTAAAAACAAAACAAGCGAGGAAATGGAAGAAATAAAAATGGCATTACAAAGCGTTATGCTTGCCAGGAAAAAAATGTATATTATGCTCAACGTAACTAATGAAGAAAAACTTTCGGCAGTTGTACGAGTACTTCCTTGTCTTGAAAGCCCTACGGTGATAAAACTTGCCAAACCTGGAGAATACGCCGTGCACTCAGTTGTTGATTCAAAAGATCTTAGCCAAACTATGCGTACGATCTCAAAAGCTGGTGCTGAAGGCATTCTTGTAACAAAACTTGAACGGGTAGTGCTATGATCGGGATTATAGATGTAGGAAATGCCAAAAGTGTTGAAAATGCACTTGAAAAATTAGGCTATTCTAGCGTACGAACTATCGATTCTACAATCATTAGCAAGTGTAATGGAATCATACTTCCAGGAGTTGGCGAATTTGGAACGGTAATGCAACAAATCGATCCGCTGTCGCCACTCATCAAACGATGGAAAAAACCGTTTCTTGGCATTTGTGCAGGAATGCAAGTATTGTTTGAATCAAGTGAGGAAAGCCCCAGTGTTGAAGGGCTTGGAATCATTAAAGGAAAAGTAAAAAAATTCCAAAACATACGAACTCCCCAAATAGGTTGGAATAAACTTGAAAATAGTACTAATCCGCTGCTTGGAAAAGAAGAGTATGTATATTTTGTTAATTCCTACTATTGCGTCCCGCGGGAAAAGGCAATTACTAGTACTGCCAAATACGGAATTAACTTTGCAGCATCAATAAATAAAGAAAATTACTACGGCGTACAATTTCACCCTGAAAAAAGCGGGGAATGTGGGCTGGAGATGCTCAACAAATTCGCGAGGTTAGTAGTATGTTGATTATTCCTGCGATCGACTTACTAGACGGAAACTGCGTACGTTTGCTCAAAGGTAAACGAGATGAGTGCACAGTCTATTCGAACAATCCGTTAGAAGTAATTAAATCCTTTAAAGAACAAGGCGCAAAACTTGTCCACATTGTAGACCTTAATGGTGCATTTGATGGTACAATGAAGAATCTGCCAAGTATCAAAGAATTAGCAAAAGAAATTGAAATAGAAGTGGGCGGTGGAATACGAACCAAAGAAAAAATAGATCAACTAAGGGCAAGCGGAGTGAAAAGAATAATTGTAGGAACGAACCTTCCTGAATTAAAGAAATATGGAGTAATCGGTGCACTTGACTTTAAAGATGGAAAATTCGCAACAAAAGGATGGGTTGAGACAAAAGAGGTTAATATCAAGGAACTTCTTAAAGGACTCACCGAAGTGATTGTTACTGATGTTTCAACTGATGGAATGTTAAGTGGACCAAACGTGCCTCTTATGAAAAAAATCCAAAGTTATGGCATCAACGTCATTGCTTCTGGGGGGATTGGCTCATTAGAAGATATTGCAAAACTCAAAAAAGCAGGCATAACTGGGGCAATTGTTGGAAAGGCACTTTACGAAAAAAAATTCTCACTTGAAGAGGCGATTGATTATGCTAACTAAACGGATCATACCTTGTCTTGATGTTGCACAGGGTCGAGTAGTTAAAGGTACGAATTTTGTCAATTTGCAGGATAATGGAGATGCCGTTGAACTTGCAAAAAAGTACTATTTGGAAGGTGCAGATGAGCTATGCTTTCTTGATATTACTGCAACAGTTGAAAAAAGGAAAACGCTTCTTGAATTAGTGCAACGTGTCGCCCGTGAGATATTTATTCCATTTTCAGTTGGCGGAGGGATACGCACACTTGAAGATGCCCGTGCAGTACTGACATGCGGCGCTGAAAAGGTAGTTCTTGGAACTATAGCCATACAACAACCTAAAATAGTACAAGAAATTGCAAAAGAATTTGGAAGCCAGGCAGCGGTTATTTCAATAGATGCAAAACGCGTAGGCAATTCTTGGAACCAGTTTATCAAAGGCGGGCGGGAAGATTCTGGTAAAGATGTAATCAAATTTGCAAAAGAAATGGAAAACTTGGGAGCCGGAGAGATTCTGCTCAATTCAATAGATAAGGATGGCACAAAACAAGGATTTGATCTAGAACTATGCAATGCAGTTTGTAATGCCGTAAACATTCCAGTAATCGCATCAAGCGGGGCTAAGGATGCACAGAGTTTTGTTGAAATTTTCAAAAAAACACAGGTAAGTGCTGCTTTAGCTGCACGCATATTTCACACTAATGAAGTTTCGATTAGAGAGGTTAAGAAAATACTGACTAAAAACAAGGTGAACATACGTGAAATTTGATAAAAAAGGACTCATTCCAATGATTATTCAAGATGCTAAAACAAGGGAAGTACTTTCACTTGTCTATGGAAATAAAGAATCCATACAAAAAATGAAAGAGACAAGATTTGTATGGCGATACTCTCGTTCAAAAAAACGAATTATGCAAAAGGGTGAAGAATCCGGAAATGTTCAAAAAGTAGTCTCAATTGTTGAAGACTGCGATTCAGACGCACTGCTTGTACTAGCTCAACCATCGGGGCCGGCATGCCACAAAGGCACAGGAAGCTGTTTTAGTGATGCTATAACTAGTTTAGAATCAGACACGTTAGAAAAACTAGAGCAGATAATTGAAAATCGGATCAAGAATCCTAAAGAAGGGAGCTATACTGCTAAATTGGCTGGTAATGGCGCACTCCTCAACGGCAAGTTACGTGAGGAACTGTATGAATTCATATACTTTAAGGACAAGGACAATCTGAATTGGGAAATGGCTGACCTTTTGTACTTCATGCTCGTACTCTTGAAAAAAAACGAGGGAAGCTTAAAAGAGGTTAAAGAAAAGCTGCAAGAACGGATGAAGATCTAATACAAACAGAAAATTAATATAGCCCCCCAAATATAATCTAAATTATGAACGCACGATATGGTTGTCTTATACTTATAGCAATTCTTTTCTTAGGATGCACTACTCCTAATACGAACAATATAGGTGGGCCGGAAAATCAACAAGTACTAACTACCGACCAAACCGCAGTACTGCCAGAATCAATACCGCCAGCAATTGATAACGATACACAAGAAAATGAAATTCCAATGCAGAATGATGTAACAAAGGATTCAATTTCAAACCAAACGTCTTCTCAAAACACTATTCTGACAGAATTAAGTATGGCTGAGGTTTCCAAACATAATGCCGCACAAAATTGCTGGGTTGTCGTATACGGAAAAGTTCTTGACCTTACGGCATTTACTGCGCACCCTGGAGGAAGCGCATACGTGCCTTATTGTGGAACTGAAGCAACCCGCGCGTTTGAAACAAAGGGCGGGCAAGGATCCGGGCATTCTCAAGCTGCGGTGTCATGGCTTGACAGCTATACTATTGGCGCACTGGGCAGCACCGTAAACAGCACCGCACTGCCAGCAACCAATCAAACAATCCCAAAAGGAGAGGATGAGGATGACGAATATGAAGATGAGTTTGAGGATGACTGATAATGTTCAGATAGAAAGAGGGCCTTGTTGTAAAAATAAGATTGGATAATGAACATTTTTCCTACGCACGAATTCTCAAAGATCCATTAATCGTATTTTATAATGGTAAATTCAAAGAAGAAAAAATGCTTGAAGAAATAATAACTTTACCCATTCTCTTCAAAGTATGGTGTCATAAAGATGTTCATAAAATAATGGAAAACGTTGGATTTATTAAACTTGAACAAAATCTAAAAAAGCCAGTAAAATTCTACAAACAAGACCCTACTACCAAAAAATTATTTATTTACGAAAAGGGCAAGCAACAACCCGCCTCACGTGAAGAAATTAAAGAACTGGAATACGCTGCTGTTTGAGAGCTTGAACATATTTTGGAAAGACTCAATGCTGAACTTGAAGGCAAAGAATCGAAATGGAAAAAAATGATAAAAACTACTTAAACTCGATTTTGCCTTCTATAACTTTTCCAGAGAGATTAAAACTAATCCCATATTCTTCCATGCCTTTCATGACACTTGCACTACATTGCAAGGGATCGACAATGATCTTTTGGCCTTCACCCGTTTCAATAATAACTTTAACAGCATGGATATTGGCTGTCTTAATGCCCAGATCTTTTGCGAGTTGATCTGCCTCTTTTGCCAGTACTGAAACATCATTATCTTCTGAAACTTTAGCTTTTTTTGCCATAAAAATACCAAAACAGTTTCAACAAGAACCATTAAAAAGAAACTGAAAATAGATAGAATATGCAAAAAGAAATGATCATCCTATTTGGGATTATTATCCTGGCGGCAATTGCATTCGTAATGGTGCAAGGGACTGATACTATGGCGCGTTCAACAACATTTGAAGGAATTGCACAAAATGCAAAAGGTGGAGCAGTACTTATTACTCCTGACAAAGTCATTTACCTCAAAGGATGGGACTCGTGGCCTGATGACTCGACACTTGGAAAGAAAGTCAAAGTCTCTGGAGTTCTAAAACAAGAGCAGTACTTACAAGAGGCAATTGTTGATGAAAAAGGCGCCATAAGTCAGGGAACAGATGGACCTTCGATGGATTACGTGCTTTATAACCCCGTTGTAAAGAAATAATTTAATTTTTTAAAATAATTCTCCCCAACCTAATCATATCGCTTCCTTCTTTAATCGCTTCAATATAATCCTCACTCATGCCCATTGACGTTTTAAGGAGATATTTTTGCGCAAGAGACTTGAGGGTTTTGAAACAGGCACGTTTATCCCCTTCAATTGTTCCAAGAGTCATAAGACCAAGAAGCTTAATGTTTGGAAGCAACCTAGCATGAGAAATAAGGGCGCCAAGTTCATCAAGTATTATTCCCGTCTGATTTTTATTATCATCAAGCTTTACTTGCAGATAAATATCGACAGTTACGCCTTCTTCTCCCGCAACTTTTGATATTTTTTCAAGCAAGACCTTGGAATCAACACTTTGGATCGTTCCAAACAATTTTATGGCATCACGAACCTTATTTCGTTGTAAATGACCAATAAGATGGTAACGTTCACGCGGGATTTTTACCGTACGTTCATGTGCTTGCTTAACATAATTCTCGCCAAACAAAAGGGTTTTGTCTGCCGCAAGAAGTTCCTGTATCTGCGCATCGTTTGCATACTTACAGGCAAAAAGAATACTAACTAAAGAAGAAATTGAATGACGAAAAGAAAAGTATTTTTCTGATAAAGACATGTTCGATCAAAGCTTTCCGACCAGGTCTAAACCCGGTTTAAGTGTCGTTTTACCTGGCTCCCAGCTTGCAGGACATACGTTGCCACCATGTTCACGTACAAACTTTGCAGCTTGCAATTTTCTAATGATTTCCTTGGTGCTCCTCCCTATAGAGTTGTCGTGAACATCCATCGCTTTCAAGACGCCGTCAGGATCAATGATCAACGTTGCACGTAAGGAAAGACCTTCGTTTTCAATATACGTGCCAAAGGTTTTACAAATAATCCCCGTAGGATCTGCTGCCATAGGATAATTGATTTTCTTAATAGATGGAGAACTATCATGCCATGCCTTGTGCGCATAAACCGTATCCGTGCTTACGCTTATTACCTCGGCACCAAGTTTTTTTACTTCGTCGTACTGGCTTGCCATTTCGGTAAGTTCGGTTGGACAAACAAAGGTAAAATCTGCAGGATAAAAAAGTAAAATGAGCCATTTTCCAGCGTAATCTGAAAAATTTACTTTTTTTGTTTCTTCATTATGATAAATGTCTGCCCCTAAATTTGGAATTTTTTCACCAATTTGAATCATTTTTTCACCGTAGTATAACTATATGAAATAATTTAATAAGGGAACAATTTTTTTCTTAATTCCAGGTATTATTCAACCGACATTGCGCAACAGTAAATGAATTGTTCTTGAAATATTCTTGGCAACGAGTACTATGAATATATGTCGTAAGGAACTGCCCGCATATTGCAGCGCCCTCACCAACTCCAACGGGGCTTTGACTGAAAGAATAAACGCATTCTTCGCAACAGCTGATAGGTGAAAATGATCCGTCGTACGAATCAGGCATTTCCTTGGAACCAAGACATCCAAAAAGGATAAACGCCAATATGATGAAAAGTATCGATTTCATAACCATGCCTCACAATGAATCATAGTAGTTCTTCAAAATCAACGCATCCTCTTCAAGCACCGGAGATTCAACCGTGACACAACCGGCAACGGAATAGTCCTTCAGCGCCTTCATAAGGTCCTTATAGTTCCAGGAAGGATCTTCTTGAATAGAAAGATGATTCTTCTCGCCCTTATCACCATAATTAACTCCTTGTATGTGCAAGTGCATCTCCTTAAGTGCGGTTTTTCCAAGCCCTTTTTCGACCACGTCAAGCGCCTTGCAATACTCATCGTAAGAGTTTACCCTTCCGTTCGTAGTTGCACGCATATGGGAAAAATCAATGCAAGGAAGCACCTGGTCAAATTCGGATGAAAATTGCACAAGCTCCTCAAGCGTGCCAAATTGGGCATGCTTTCCTGCGGTTTCAGGACGAATCCATACGTCGATTCCATGATTCTTGCAGTCTTGGACAACAAGGCCAATTTCCTTTTTTACACGCGCATAAACCTGTTCCTTGCTCGAATCGAGTCGAAATGCAGAATGAACACAAACCGAATAGCCTCCAGACCATGAAAGCGCCTGCGCAGCGGCAAACAAACGTTGGCGTGATGCGGAACGTTTCTCGTCTTCCGGTGAGTTAAGATTAATGAAATAGGAGGCGTGTGCAGTCAATTTGACACCCAATTCCTCTGCCGTCTTCTTGATAATGGGTGCCTTTTCCTTTGAAATGTTCACATTACGGACAAACTCAAGCTCCATCGAACCTAAACCAAGTTTTTTGATAGTTCGGATACCGTTTTCCGTATCGCGAGGCTCAGTGCAAAGAGGTATTCCGCCAGTTCCAAAATAAAGCTTATCCATAAAGAGTATAAAAAAAGAAAGAATAAAGACTTACTTCCGTGGTTTCTCTTGGGTTGAAGGAACGTTCGTATCCTTTTTCCTGATAAACGAATACGCCTTCTTTGCGATTACAACTATGACGCCAAGCGGAATGAGAAGACCAAGAAGACCTACGATCGCCATGATGCCTATTGAAAACGCCCCAAAGAACAATTCTCCAAGGCTATCTAACGGTAAGAAGAAACTTCTTTGAACTTCCGGTTTTTCCTCGACAAGGCGTACGGAAATAATGGATTCTTTCGGCCGATTTTCCGCATTGATATTCGTAGTAAGTTGTTTTACTTCTCCAAGCGTCCTTAAACTCTCAAGAGTGCCCTCAAGAGATGAAAAAGGAACGCTCAAAAGAATTTCATAATGCTTCTCATACGTATTGTCGCTAAATTGAAGAGAAGTTATTTTGCCATTCTTTGAGGAGACTATTCCCTTAAGGGATTGAAGCTTTTCTTCAATAGTTCCCTCCTTGACTTTTAATGACACTTGCGCTTCTTGGCTTTCAGGAACCCCTACATAGGAATAAAGTTCAAGAACCACCGTTGACTTTGAGATTCTTCCTTCAAGACTTTGCTTTTGGCTCGTAAGAATTTCCAAATCTGAGGTAACTCGTGAAATCTCCTTTTCAACGGCTAAAAGACCTTCTACATCTTCAGTTTGATTAAACAGAACATAGAGTCTTTCAAGTTCCACTTTTTTATTCTTAAGCCGGATATCTAAATCAACATATTCACGCGTTACATCCTGAACTTGCACGTTCAAGTCAGTAACATCGCCTAAAACGGAAAGTTCCTGAAGCATCGAATCGAAGGAGTCGGGTACAATTTTAAACGTAAGAACATACGTTTGAGTTCCATAATACTCATTATAATAAACGGAAGTCGTTTGTGCACCTTTTGAAGATAATATTGATTTTGCACGTACAAGGGAAGATTCAAGCGTTCCTGAATCTACTTTAACCCTAACAGTCCCTTCTTTAGTCTGGTATGTCCCTTCATCTACGGCCGGAACGATAGAAGGTGCGGCTTCTCGCATAGGCATATCTTGCGTAACATAAACTCCAGAACTGTCAGAAGGCATCATCCCGCCTTGTTTAGCCATCATGGGCCCATCAGAATCATAATACACGGATTCAACATTTGACGGTGAACCTCCTGATTGAATTGAAGTACAACCTCCAAGAAGCAAAAATAAGGCAAGCAAACCGAAAATGTGGTGAGTGAGTTTCATAAGGAAACTAATCTCTCCAAGTATTAAAACCTCTCATATTTGGTAAGGAAACGGCCTTGGCAAGAAAAATTATGCGCCGCCGTATCCTTTATGGGTTTTATGAAGGATGTAATTTTTTGATTCAAGAACCCCAAAGCAAATAAGCGTGCTTACAAGAACATAATTCCATAAATGGAGCCCCACCAGAATACCAATTGCCGCAGTTACCCAAATGGTTGCGGCAGTTGTAAGCCCCGTAAGCTTGTTATTGTCCTTCCAAACAACTCCCAAACCAAGAAAACCAATGCCCGAAACAATTTGGGCAACAACACGCATCGGGTCGGAACCAGGGGAATTTGAGGAAACGGAAATGAGCGTAAAAAGCGTCGAACCAAGTGAAATGAGAATGAAGGTGCGAAGACCGGCCTGCTTTTTTCTTCGAGTATAACCAATTAAAGAACCAACAAGCAAAGATACGAGCAATGGCAATGATTCTAAGAGAGATAAATCTTCCATATCCATTTTTTAAAAGAAAGAAAATAAAAAGGAGTGGGGAGAAGATATCTTACTGATGATTATGCCTAAGCTTACACCTAAAGGAATGCGCGACTTTTTGCCTGAAGAAATGATTTTCAGGGAAGAGATAATCCAAAAAATAACAAAAGTTTACCAGCGATATGGGTTTGTACCGCTTGAAACGCCTGCAATGGAGTATAAGGATACGCTTGCGGCAAAAGCAGGCGAAGCAATTAAACGCGAAATCTTTCTTATTGAAGGTGGAGAATACGGGCTCAGGTTCGATTTGACCGTTCCTTTGGCACGTGTTGCTGCAACAAATGCATTTGCAAAACCATTCAAAAGATACTGCATCTCACGAGTTTGGCGGCACGAAGAACCCCAAAAGGGGCGCTTTAGGGAATTTTGGCAATGCGATGCGGACATTATTGGTACGCCTTCAATGAAAGCAGAGGTTGAGCTTATACGCTGTGCGGTTGATGCACTTAATGAAATCGGCTTTGAAAAACCAACGATCCTCATCAACAACCGCAAGATCATGAATGGCCTTGCCGAAAAACTCAATGTCCACGACAAGCTTGATGAACTCCTTAGGATAATAGATAAAATAGACAAACTGGGCGAAAAGGGGGTTCGTGAGCACTTAGCAGAACACTTCTCAAAAGAAGTTATTGACCAGGTATTCAAGCTCATAAAAACAACAGGCTCAAACGAGGAAAAGTTGAAAAACGCAAAAGTACTCAGCGAAGAAGGTGCAAAAGAACTCGAAGAAATCCTCAATCTTACAAAGGGAATTAATATGGTACTTGACCTTTCGCTCGTACGCGGGTTGGGATATTATACGGGTCCCGTATTCGAAATAAAATTAAGCGATGAAATAGGTTCATGTGGCGGTGGAGGAAGGTATGACAACCTCTTAAGCACCTACGGCCAAGGAGACTGTGCAACGGGAATTTCATTAGGTCTTGAACGGATCCTCTATTTACTCAATGAGAGGAAACAGGAAACTAAAAAGACGTTTACAAAGCTGTTCATAGCCCCGGTAAAACCAGAATTGTTTGGCGAATGTGAAAAACTTGCACATGTACTTAGGAAAGCTGGGATACCGACCGAAGTGGATATCAATGAGCGTAACCTCAAAAAACAACTTGAATATGCAAATGCAATGGGGATTCAATTTGTTGTAGTCGTCGGTGAAAAGGAAATCCAATCAAAAAAATATGCGCTCAAAAATATGAAGGATGGGAAATCAACCGATGCGACCCTTGAGCAGGTCAAACAGGAATTGCTCAAACACTGTGAATAGCATGGACATACCTAAAATATATCTCAAAGACAAGCAAGCGTGGAAAAAAGAAAAAGGGATCATGCAAATAATGGGCAAGGCAGTTGACGTATGCAAAAATCTTGCAAAGGAACAGTACAAACTGGTCCATATTCTTGATATGGATGCAAAAAAAGGAATGTACACAAACTCCGATGTGTATGACACGCTTACGTATTTCATCCATGTACAGGTAGAAGGCTTTCTTGAGGAAAAAATAATCGACAAGCTTCTTTCTTATGACGTACGAGTAGTAATTGAATTGCCAGCAAAAATACAACTTCTCAAATGGGAAAATAAACAAAAATTCCTTGTAGGACGCGTGCTTGAAAAAACAGAAATTCCTAAAGAAATAGGAGATGTGATCGTATCAACTAAGGAACTTCTTGAATGGGTGCGAAAGGAACATCCAAAAAAGCGCATAATCTGGGATGGAAAGGAAAAAATGCAAAAAGTGTTTGGCACAATTATGGATTAACAGTAAATCCGTTGTTATCTATACTTGCAGGGTGTATTTTTGACGAGTGTTGCATCCCTTTTAACTTAAGGATTTCTACTGCACGAGATCGCTCCTTACCTCTGCCGCCATACAAATAGTAAATGTGGATCCACGCATCCGAGAAAGTTTCAATCCCATATTTAGTATCTGGAAGCACATCTTGAGTAGTTGCAGGCGTATCCTCTGAAATGATAAGTGTAGTTGCGTTCCATTTCCTTAAGTTTTCCATAAGCTTAAGGAATCCCCGTTTACGCTCATCGTCATTTGAGAAATATACTGCCAAAGGCATTACGGAATCAATGACGACTCTGCGCACACCAAGCGTTTGGATGATTTCCTGGATTGCATTATTTTGATTCAGGAACTGGTCAACCTCATAAATAGGATAGTCTAGGAACATAAGAAGCTTGCTTTTTTCAAGCTTTTCAAGGTCCCACGAATAGCCACTCATGTGGAACATAAGCGTTTCACGCGATTCTTCAATAGTGATGTAAAGGCCAGGTTCCTTGAACTTGGTCGCTCCTGCGACAAGGAATTGCATGGCAAACGTACTCTTGCCGCAGCCGGTCGATCCGCTCACCGTAACGATTGAATTTCTTAAAATGCCGCCTCCAAGAACGTCATCAAGACCAGTAATTCCCGTTTTGAGAAGCTCGCGTGTAAGCATACATTCACCGTGACAAGATCTTTTCGCCAAGTTTAAGGCGGTTTTCAAGCGTTTTTTTGTATACCTCGAGTTCGTCTTTTGATGAAATCTTGGTAAGAATATGGCGCTTATAATCAAACGTCGTAGTGGAAATAAACAAAAGAAGGTCGTGCACCTCATTAAGCTTAAGGTGAATTGAGTCGGGCTTTTGTATTTCAAGGGAAATAGGGCTATACGTTGCACATATGCGTGCAAGGGACTGGAAATCACTCACCAAAACTTTTGCCTCGATTGAGCTTGAAAATACGTCGCCAGTTGCAACAGGCTCATCTATTTCGCCAAGAACGGAAATGACGCCAGGCTCCTTAAGAAGGGTTTGGATAAACCCTGCAGAGAGATTTTGGATCGTTTCCTTTGAATTCCCATCAATTGCAAAAAAGAGCTTTGCAAGGACTCCCCCTTTCTTGATGGTGTCCTGAGTGAGCTTTTCGATTGAATGTGACATCAACTATAGCTCACAACCAATGTTTAAGAACATTCCCAGGTCAAACTAGTATAGGTAGAACTTATGACATCATCTGTTGATCTTAGAAGAACAAAAGAACGTTTTCTCTCAAAAGCAAGAGTTCAGGTTCAGGAAGCATTCATGAGCAGGGATATGCTGCTTGGGCACGTATCAAAAACGCTTGTCGATTTGGACAAGATAATCCATCAAATGTCCGAACGCCTTGAGGAATGGTATGCAATTTATTTCCCGGAACTCAAGCACGAAGACCCCATCAAATTTGCACGACTTGTATTGGCAATAGATCGGGAAAACATCTCAAAGGAAAAATTAATGCAATTGGTAAGCGACAAAAAAGCAGATGAAATTGTTGCAAAAAATGCATCAAGTATCGGTGCGAAAATAAAGGAAGGCGACCGAGTAAAGATCCAGGAACTCGCGCAGTCAATAATTGAGCTTGATTCGCTTCGCGTAAGATTTGGAAAATACCAAGAAGAGCTTGCACAAGACATTTGCCCCAATATGACTCACTTAGTAGGTGCAGATGTTGCAGCACGACTTGTTGCACGCATCGGCAATCTCAAAAGGCTTGCCGTGCTTCCCGCAAGCACTTTGCAGGTTATCGGAGCCGAAAAGGCATTGTTTTTGCACCTTAAGAGCAAACGCAAAATCGCACCTCCAAAACACGGGATTATCTTCCAGTTCTCAAAAATTTCTTCGGCACCACGAAGCGTACGGGGTAAAATATCCCGGCTTATTTCAAACAAGCTTGCAATTGCAAGCAAGGCCGACTACTTTACCAAAAACTTCATTGCGCCCGATTTAAAAAAGAACTTTGAAGAGCATTATTCAAAAATTATGGCAGGCTGGGAGAAAAACAAGAATTCCCCCGTCCAACGCGCAAAGGACCAGGAACCCGAACGTGACAACCGTGAAGGTTTCCAAAGAAGGCCCCCCATGCGTGACAATCGGCCCGGCAAAAAGCCCTTCTTCAACAAGAGACGATGAATAACTATCGTATCAAATTTCTTCTTTTTTCAGATATTCACGACGATGAGGAAGCACTTGCTAGGCTGATTCTTACTTCAAAAAAAGAAAAAGTAGATGCTGTGTTATGCTGCGGAGACATAACGGGAAATTCACGCTGGTTTGCTGAAAAAACCTGCACTTCTTTTGAGGCCCCGTTCTTTTTTGTACCCGGAAACAACGAGGAACCAGAAATCCTCTTAGAGCTTGACAAATACGAAGGAAACTTGCACGGCAAGGAAAAAACATTTACAAGCATACTGCTCACCGGGTTTGGATTTAGCAACCTTACTCCATATCATACACCTAATGAACTTACGGAAGCAGACCTTGCAAAACAGCTTAACAGTCTAAAGGTAGACTCCAGCACCGTCTTTCTTGGGCACTGCCCTCCATTTGGTTTTTTTGACATCGCTCATGGAAAACACGCAGGAAGCGCTGCAGTCCGGGCATTTATAGAAACAAAACAGCCTCTTGCCTATTTATGCGGCCATGTACATGCCGAATCAGGCATTTCAAAAATAGGGCAAACGACAATAATAAAAATTCCCGCAGCATGCCTGTATAAGTATGCAATTCTTGAGATTGAAAACGGCAAATGCTCCGTGAGGTTTAAAACGCTATGAAAATACGGCAAGCGCACGCACATGAGGACGCAAAAGTCCGTGCGCTTATAACTCGCATTTTTCCCAAATCAAAAATTATAATACGTGCTCAAGATTATGTATATCTGGCACAAAATGGCAAAACGTGCCTTGGATTTATCCATATTCGCATAACGCGCAAAATAATTATCATACAAGGAATCGGCGTCCTGCCACCATACCGCAAACAGGGGATTGCCTCAAAACTTCTTGAATTTATAAAACGAAAATTTCCCGACTCACAGGTGCGGCTTAAAGTCAAAAGTACAAATCCGGCAACACACGTATATTTTCGTGCAGGGATGATGCCGGTCAAAACAAACGGCAAAATACACGTTGTTGCATACAAGAAAAACAATTAAAAAATAAAACACCGAGGGAGAGATTTGAACTCTCGAACGCTTACGCGCAACAGGTTAGCAACCTGCCGCCATACCGGGCTAGGCGACCTCGGTTTAGAATAAGTAAAAAGAAGTATTGTTCAATGATTTTAAAAATACGTAATAAATAAAAAAAGTTAGTCTTCTGCAAAAGTATCGCCGATCTTTTGGAAAATCAAAAGCATTGCGATGAAGAAGACAATTATCAGGAAGAGCACGTTGTCGGATTTTTGGAAAACGATGTACACGATTGCACTGCCTACTGCAAGGAAAGTAATAAGCAAAAGAACCCGCGTCTCCTTCTTTTGTTGAGATGCCTCTTTTGAAGAATGCATAGGCGGCTCAGCAACAGGAGTTTCCATCCGTTCAAATGAAAGGGGCTCGAGTGTTGCCTTGTCTGCCAAAGGATAATTAAGGGGCTTTTTAACTGCAGATTTTTTAGAAGGTTGCTTCTTGACTGCAGATTTTAATGGTTTTTTTGAAGATGATTTTTTCGCTGCCATAAGTAAAACAAGAACGGCACAGTATAAAAATGTTTTGGCTGGCACAATATGCTTTTACGAGGTTAAAGCAAATAAGCGACAGCCCGCACAAAACCAAAAACAAAAGAGACGCCAATTCGCGCATTTTTCATGGAGCAAAACCCGGAACTGAAGACAGAAAACTCGACCCAGGTGTCGCAACGCGACACTGGCCTCTTGTCAGATGCGTCGGACAAACGAAACGATCGATTGATAAAAATATGCGCTCGCCGGGATTTGAACCCGGGTCAGTGGATTGGAAGTCCACGATCCTAACCGCTAGACTACAAGCGCAAAATAAGCAAATACCATTTGTAGGAAGTAGTTTTTAAATGGTTTTCATTGGGAATCAAATGCGCTTACAAGCGACTCCAAGAACGTTTTGGGGTCTTTTGCCTTCACAAACGCGCTTGCAAGCAAGACCCCTTCTGCACCAAGCCGCAGCGCATTCTTGACGTCTTCGGCGTTGCTTACTCCTGCACCGCACAAAACAGTAATGTTCGGATTTATTTTCTTAATTGCAGCAACGGTGCCAGTAACTACTTCGGGCTTTGCATTTGAAACGCTTACGCCAGAACCGATAAGCTCGGGTGGCTCAACTGCAATAAATGAAGGATTAAACAACGCAAGTTTCTGCGCCTCCGCAATACTGTCTGCGCACACGATGCTCTCAAGGTCAAAAAAATGAAGCTTCAAAATCGCTTCTTTTACCTGCGTATGCGGGAGCTTTTTTTCCGAATGATTGAGAAGGGATCCGGTTGCACCAAGTTGTGCCAACGATTCTGCAGGAACCGAACCCGTAAATGCTCCGGAATCGTTTGCGTCGGCATGCTGCGCAAACACGTCATCATACTCCAAAAGCGCATCCTTAATGCATGTAAGGGGAGGTGCAAGCACAATCCGGACATCTGTTTTGGAAGCAACTTCAGAGCATATTCTTGCAAACAGTGAGGTCTTTTCAAGGCTTAAGGGGTAGGTTTTAAGGTTCAAGACGATCATAGATATCAATTTTAAATAGTTTGAATAGAATTTTATATGAGTGTGTTTTATTGCCAGGATCGCATAATCCGGTAGTGCGTCAGTCTCGAAAACAATTATCGTGTAAACTGATCCGTAAGGATTGTAGGTTCAAATCCTACTCCTGGCGTTTTTCTTTAACATTTTTAATGTATTGCATATAACAACCAAATAACATTTTTTGATGAAACTTTTTCTCTAAAGTTTCTTTGATTAAAAACTCTTAGCAAGAAAGTTTATGCCACTGTAACTCAGCGGTAGAGTGCCTCTCTCGTAAATCGGTTTTAAATTTCGAGTTGGGCGTTTCGTCTCAAAAAACGAAACGCAACACGGAAAACGATCAACCGATCAGGACAGGAGGAAGTCAGGAGTTCAAATCTCCTCTGTGGCTTAGTTGCCTTTTTTATATCTTGCTCCTGAAAGGAACGCATGGGAATCGAAAAAGAAGTGCAAATTCCAAACCCCAGTTCCATCATGAACGCAGTACATATTGCACTCGATACGTATGATGATATTTTCTCCGATTTTGACCCCTCGCCTTATCATGAACGAGCATTATCAACAGATTTCCTTATAGAAATGAAAAAACGCGGCATTGAAAAACATAATGACCAGATCGAAATCCGGTTTTCCCTACCAAATATGTATCGGGACCTTAAATTAGAAACACTCATAAAAAAACGACTAAGAACGTATTTTTCCAAAAAAGCTGAAGACGAGCTTAAAAAAGCAAAAAAAGAGTATATGAATGCCGCCAAAAAAACATTTGTAGGATTTATGTTCTTATTTTTTGAAATGATTACTGAATATTATAGTATAGAGGATTTGTGGGTCCGGTTAATTAGCATACCTATGATACCTGCAGGATGGTACTTATTGTATAGCTCATTTGAGACGATAGTTGATCATAACCACATTCATCTTGGAAAAATAAAATACCTCCAAAAAATTTCAAAGGCATCATTCCAATTCATATCTGAAGAAGACGTGCTTAAAGTACTGTCTGAAAACCAAGAAACAAGGCAGGGGGAACAACCCGCTAACAATAAAAATACTTCTTAGCACAAAAAATATACGCTTTTTGTGGGGTCGTGATGTAACTTGGTAGCCTGCGAGCTTTGGGAGTTCGTTGTCTGAGTTCAAATCTCGGCGACCCCATATTTTTTATCCGCTGATCGTTTCCGGTTTAGAGGTTCCTATTTTGGGTTTTCAGTTTAGAGTTTTGACGTTTAGGTTTTTTCTCAGCTAAAAATAATCCGCAAGGGTCACTGCTTTTTTCTTTGCCTGTTGCGGAAAGCATATGCGCTTGAATACGCATAACTCACACGTTGTACGCTCAGCAGTCATGGGAGCATTTTCTTCAGTAACGGCATTGGTGAACGAATCAACAAGAACAGATTTAAGCAAACGGATATTGTCGCTCAAAAGAGTTTTTGCAGTTTGAAAGATTTCTATAGTACAAACGCATTCTGTTTCCTGAACAGCGCCAAGCCGCAGCTCGCAAAGAACAATTGACTCTGGAGCGACGTTCCATTTTTGAACAACATATATCAGATAACAAAGGCGCTGAAGCGCATAGTCCTTTTCTACCTTACGCGTCGTTTTCCAATCATAAATGTAAACCTTATTTTCATGCTTGAAAACAAGGTCTGGCTTTGCATAGATCTTTGTTGAATCGAGCATAAACGGATCAAGTGTATCTTCGTCAATTGAAAGAAACGAGTCCGAAGCCGCCGAATTGATCATTGCAAATGCTTTTGATTTTGCAAATGAATCGATACAGGAAAGACCATGGAGAATACTTTCCTGAATAACGTCTTCCCCCAACGGGACGGAATACTCATGCTCAAAAAATCGTACCGCAGAAATCCCTTGTTTTGAAGAGGAAACCATTGCAAGAAAACGGCTCTTGAATATAGATTTGGCAGTTTCAGGATCCCAGGGCTTTCCTGCTTTTATGGAAAGAATTGCCGATTTTATAATCTCATGCACGAGCGTCCCTATAACGGTCTCCTTATGCACCAATTTTTTAAGAAAATAAAGTTCTTTTGCAAGAGCATCCCCGCTTCCTCGAGGCCAGCCTTCCCAAGAACGGTAACGTGAATAATAATATTTGCGCCTGCATGTTTCGAATTCCATGGCTCGGGAAAAGGACCAGGAAAATTCGTTTTTTAATGGAGGCATGAACTTGAAGCTCAAACGAAGTATTTAAATCCTCACCGTGTGACAGAAGTTTATGAGTCTTCAGATTAAGGGTGAGCCTCGACCTTATTTTACACTCGTAGTCATTCTCATACTAGGAATTTTTGTCGGTTTTTTAATAAAATTACTCGGGTACTTTTGGGTCATCCTTATACCCAATGTTTTCCTTCTTGCACTGACAGTTATTCTTTTAGTTGCCTATTTTGACCTTAAACAAACAAAAACAAAAACAACGCAAAGCAAACTACCTTCTCTTACCGTAATAATTCCCTGCTTCAATTCCAAAAAAACAGTCTTCAGGACGATAGAATGCATAAAAGAATCGGATTATTCAGGAGAACTTGACATCATCGTTGTTGATGATGGGAGCACTGATGGCTCGCGCGAACTGCTCCTTCAAACAAAAGGAATAACTCCTCTTCTGCTTGAAAAAAATGGAGGAAAGGCAAAAGCACTTAATGAGGCGCTTAAATCCGCAAAAGGATACGCGGTGGCATGCATTGACTCTGACTCTTACCCTGAAAAATCGGCACTGAAAAATGCAGTTTCGCTCCTTATGGAAGATGAAAAAACGGGCGCAGTTACCTGCTTTATCCGCGTGGAAAAACCTGATTCGTTCCTTAAAAAAATCCAAGACATAGAATACCTTACAGGATTTGGATTCTCGCAAATGACCACGAATTTCATGGATGCGATTTTTGTTGCCCCAGGTCCGACAACCATTTTCAGGAAAAAAATACTTCTTGAAATTGGCGGCTATGATGAAGATAATATAACTGAGGATCTTGAAATTGCCTGGCGCCTTCGTAAATACGGCCACAAAATAGAATATACTCCTGAAGCAGTCGTATATACTGATGTCCCTGAAACAATTTATTCGTTGTACCGACAACGATTACGCTGGTACCGTGGAAAAATATTCAACATACGAAAACATTATGATATGTTATTCAACCCAAAATATGGGTTGTTTGGCATGTTCATCCTGCCCATTTCATTCTCTGCAGAGGTGGCGGGAACGGTGCTCAGTTTTTCATTCTTATATCTCATACTTAACCAGTTATGGTGGACTGCGCAGTATGTGTTGTCAAACGCTGCCCTCGGTGCGCCTCTTTTTGATATATCTGGCTTTTTAGTAGTAGGCGTATCGATGATGGCAATGGGCGTGGTCCTTATCTCCCCTTGGCTTTTCGTAGTTGGATTAAGCCATATCATCGGCAAAAAGCAGGTGTCCATCCTTGACCTACCGATAATGATCATCTTCTTACTTTTTTATGGAACAGTAATATCCTTTTTTTATTGTATGAGCGTTATTAAGGAAATTAATAGGAGTGATTACAAATGGAAATAGCCTCAAAAAATGTCTTTCTTAAAGCGGCAATTATTGCAATATTCGTGTTCCTTGCGTCAATAGGGGTCGGGTTTTATATCGAATCTGAGCACTATGCAAAAGCAGAAAACCAACTTCTTGAACTACAAGAAGGGGCTGACAACTCATTATTATTTTCACTTTTCCTTAGAACGCACACACAGAATGATTCCGTATGTAAAGTACTCAAAGCGCAAGTAGATGAATCTGCGCAAACAACGTATAATCTCTATGGTGAACTTGAAGACAGTAAAAGTACGAGCGTATTCAATAATTACGCCCAGCTTCGCAAAAAATATTTCCTAGCAAACATGCGATTTTACCTTACGCTTAAGGATTACGCACTCTCATGCAAAGACGAGTCCCTTAAACCCGTACTCTTTTTTTACAACACCAGAAATGATTGCCCCGCATGTGCTGCGCAGGGGCAAGTTCTTGACCAGGTACGAAACGAATGTCCAAACGCGCGAGTATACGCATTTCCCACAGACATCGAGGATCTTTCAATGATAAGGGCATTTAAAACATATTACTCAATTAAAACGGCACCAACGTTAGTCATCAATGATAAAACATATGATTCATTGGTTTCAAAACAACAGATAAAACAGGCAATAGGGTGCAAATAACGAAGTGAATGCGCGATACCTATTTAAGCTTATTTTCTCTCTTTTTATACAAATTATTTGGTGAACATATGGTACTTGAACTAGTTGGTTTTGCATGTGTAGGATTAGGTGTCGTTGCACTTGTAGGTGCCGGACTGTATCTTTGGTCCTTACAAAATCGGCTTGTTGATTTGAAAAACCGGGTCGATAACGCGTGGGCGCAAATAGACGTACAGCTCAAGCGAAGGTACGACCTTATCCCGAACCTGGTTGAAACAGTAAAGGGGTACATGAAGCACGAGAAAGAAACGCTTGAAAACGTCACAAAAGCACGTGCCGGATTGCAAACGGGCTCAGTTGAAGACAAAATCCAGGCAAACAACATGCTTTCACAGACATTGAAAACATTGTTTGCAGTTGCAGAAAGTTATCCTCAGTTAAAGGCAAATGAAAATTTCCTTAAATTACAAGATGAGCTTGCAGGTACTGAGAACAAGATTGCATATATACGAACTGCATACAACGATGCAGTCATGGCATTCAACACAACCATCCAGAAATTCCCCGCATCAATCTTTGCGGCACTTATCGGATTTGGATCTAAACTACCTTACCTTGAAACGCCTGAGGAAGAACGCAAGAATGTCCAGGTAAAATTCTAGCGTGATCACACTTGGAAAACAAAGTAAGTTTCTTTGACAGGATTGAGGCGAACAAAAGAAACTCGATCCTTTTTCTTTTCTTTATGTTCGGGATATTTGCATTCATGATACTTGTTTTTTCATATGCATTTGACTTGGGAATTTTCGGCGCAATAATAGGATTTCTTGTACTAGGAGTATATGCGACCATAACCTATTTTGCAGGAGATGCAATCATCCTTGCATTATCACGTGCAAAACCGCTCACGAACGAGGAATTCCCGTTTGTATTTAATGTTGTTGAAGGGCTTGCGATCGCAAGCGGAATCCCCGTTCCAAAAATATATATTATGGAAGATCCCGCACTCAATGCATTTGCAACCGGAAGAAATCCTTCAAAAAGTGCAGTGGTGCTTACGCGAGGGATACTTACTGCATTGAATAAAGAGGAACTTGAAGGCGTACTCGCGCATGAAATATCCCATATCGCAAACAACGATGTCCAATTTTCAATGGTTGCGGTGGTTTTTGCAGGTTCGATAGCATTGCTTTCTGATATGCTTTGGAGAAGCATGAGATTCTCAGGCGGAGGCTCACGCAAAGGCAATCCGTTTATGCTTATTGCAATCGTTTTTGCAATAATTGCGCCGTTCTTTGCGGAATTAGTACGATTTGCATTGTCACGCGAACGGGAATACCTTGCAGATGCAAACGGTGCAAAACTTACACGTTACCCTGAAGGCCTTGCAAAAGCACTTGAAAAATTAGCAAACAACAACCTACCTGTACAAAATGCGACAAAGACGACCGCAAGCCTTTATTTTGCTGAGCCCTTGCGGGGCGGATTTGGGTCACTTTTCTCAACTCACCCGCCGATACAGGAAAGAATCAAACGCCTTAGGGCGATGTAACATTTATTAACCATAAGAAAGGTATATATCAATGGCAGAGTTCGACGAAATCCTTATTACGACAGGTGTTGACGCCCTTGTGCGCCTGGTAAAGGAAAAAGGCCGGATTGAGCTTGAACTTGCTTCAAAACTTCTTATGATCCCTTCAACAACTATCCAGGATTGGGCAAAAATCCTTGAAGAAGAAGGAGTTCTCAAAGTTGAGTATTACCTTACAAAAGTATATTTAAGCTGGGCTGAAAAATCTGACGTCGAAATTCAGGCAAGAACAGAAACGCTCAAAGAAGAAAAGAAAGAAGTCATCTCCCAAGCAGAAGCGCTCAAAAAAGAAGTGACCCCTCAAATAGAGGAACTCGATGGGCTTAAGGAATCCTTTGAACAGGTGTATAAAAAACTCCAGCCACGACTTGAAATGATAGAAAAGAAATTGGGCGAAAGCAAATCACAAGTCGATACTTCAAAACTTGACACGAAAATCCAGGAAACAGAAGATAAAATTTCAACGCTTCTTGAAGAGCTTACAGAATTAAAAACAGAACTTGAAGAATCGAAGGAAAATGTCAAAAAAATAGATGGGATTGGGCAAAAAATAGAGCAATTCAGCGAACTTAAAACACGCGTTACGGATCTTCTTGAGTCAATAGATACGGTGAAAACGCATGCAAGCTCCGCGCCCTCGCCAACGGAATTGCCAGACGTAAGCGATCTCAAGAAAAAATTTGAGCAAATAAAAGGAGAGTATGCTACGCTCAAAAAACAAAATGGCCAGCTTCGACTCGAATTAACAAACATCGCAGAAGGCAAGGAAATTTTATCCCACGTTGCAAGCGCAATAGGGAATTATTCCGAGGACGCGCAAAAACTGCATGCCGACCTCAAGGCAATGAAAACAGTTGCCGATGAACTTGCCGCACAGAGTGCTGAAATTTCAAATAAGATTAAAAATGACCTCGATGCGGTGGACCATTTCTCAGATTCAATTACGGTTGCAAAAGGAATCCTCCAGCGATTCCCCTCCCAAGAACAATTAATGGGCAAACTGGATGAGATACTCAAGAAAGAGCAAATATTGGATGGAAAACTTGAAGCATTTGCAAAAATTGCAAATTCCCTTGATGAAACACAATCAGTAAGCGAAGATTTTGAAGACCTTAAAAACCAGATAGAGACGACCAAGGAAATGCTCGAATCCGAAAGCAATGACATATTCAACTCCATAACCGAAGCAGGTGATGCATACGCAACCTACCAGCAAATACGGGACAGGACAGTAAAATCAATTGAAAATTACGGCTCAAAAATAGTTGAAATAGAAGCGGATGTAAAAAAAGCGAAGAAAGAACTTGATGCAGAGCTTGAGCAGGCAAAAAAAGCAATAGATTCGGCTTCACGCGAAGCAACAAAAATAGAAGGAATCGGCAACATCGATGACCTTCTTGAGAAAAAGAAGGCGCTTGAAGAAATCCACTCCGCAATTGATTCACTCACGCTTACTGCTGACGGCCTTCGACGACAAATAGAAGTACTTGGAAAAGAAGTTCAACTGGTTTCAATCCAATCTTCGGGCGCAAGCGGAAAGCCTCGAACCGAACAGGAATCGAAAGTCATCGAGACCAAAATCTCAAACCAGATAACGCTTACCAAGGACGAGGAAGCGGAATTCAAGAAAAAACGGGACGAACTCAAGAATTTGATCAAGAAGTTGTGGGAAGATAACTAATCCGTACATAAACAAGATTTTTCCGCACCTGTTGTTCAACCAATCTTTCATTGCTTTAAGCTCAAGAGGCCATTACCAGGTGCGGAAAGAATAATTTAAGCATGAAAAGAAATTAAGAATCAGCCGTTTTTCTGTTTTGTTGCAGGAGGTACGATTTTAGGTTCAGAACTGTCTGTTGCCCGATCAATTAAGGGTACGTGATCCCTGTTCCTCTTATCTCTGCCCCTACCTCGCAATCTCTTTGGACTCAAACGAGTAGTATCTTTGGCAACAGTTACCATTCCTATAGTATCCCCCTCTTTACGCAAAATAAATAAAAAAGAAAAAGAAATTACTTCATCTTGGTGATGATCTGCAATGCCGGAGGCGTTTTGTTTACGTTTCCGATCTTGACGCCCATAAGGACTTTTACGCCCTTATTGTTTGACAAATCAACCAAACGTTGCGTAATAATTCCGTCAAACACGATTGCTGCGATGTCCTTCACCTCTTCAAGGGATTTAATGACATCCCGAACTGCCACTTCCTTGGTAATATTGTAGGTGTGGTCATAAAACCGTGCACGAAGAGTATTTGAGAGCTGGTCAAGATCCCCTTTCAAATCATCAATTGAACGGGGCTCACGAGGAGGTGCATCTTCAACAGGTGCAACTGCTTCTTTTTCTGCTTTCTCAACCTTTTCAACGCGCTCGACACGCTCGGAACGCTCAACACGCTCAAGAACGGGAGGCTTTATGTCCTGAACAATTGCCTCGACAATCGATTTTGGAACTTCAACTTCACGAACAGGCTCCTTTGAGAGTTCAACGCGAACCTCTGGCCTTCTCATGCGTAAATCGGTCCTGATCTGATCTGAAACGCTCTTTTGGCGTGAAGGGGTAGGCTCATAGCTCATCTGCCTTCTGCGGTTTTCACGATCCTGACGATCCTCATTTGATTCCCTGCCGTTCTGCTCGAAAGGCAATTTGGTTCGTAAGCACTTGATAAGCTCCTTGCGCGTAAGCTCCTCAACTTCCTTTCCTGAAGGTGCACGTGCAATATGCTCAATTTCAACTCCGCCCTGCACCAATTCACGCAAAATGATGTCGCCTCCACGGTCACCATCCAAGAAGACAGTAACTTCCTTGCTCTTTGAAAGCTCAACCAAGGATTTGGGTACTTTTGCACCCTGGATTGCGACAACGTTGGTAATGTCATTTTTCAAAAGGTTGATGACATCTGCACGGCCCTCTACGAAAATGACCTCATCCATCTTGTCAATGGATGGTCCTGCCGGGAGGCGCTCAAAACCGTACTCAACAATTTCTGCAGTTTTTACCTCATTTCTTACCATTTCAGAAATTTCCTTTGATTCGGGAATTTCAGTGTTAATGAGATTCTTAAGAAGGTCTTTTGCACGGTCAACAAGCACTTTACGCTTGACGTTTCGCGTGTCTTCCACTTTTTGAACCCTGATCTTTGCTTCACAAGGACCTACACGGTCAACCGTTTCAAGTGCGGCTGCAACGATACAGGTTTCAACCATATCAAGACTCGAAGGTATCTTTACCGAACCGACGGTTTTTCCTTCACGGGTTGGGTTAAGGTCTACCTCTATGCGGCCGATGCGGCCATTTTTCTGCGAGTCCCTTAAATCCAATTCATCTCCCAAAAGTCCTTCGGTTTGGCCAAAGACCGCACCAACGACATCGGGTTTTTCAACTAATCCGTCAATTTCAACGGATGCGTATACTACGTATTTTACAGTATCAATGTATGTTTTTGCCATTTTAATTCACCTTTGTGTTTGGGCATAAAACTCATCAAGCTTATGCCTTAATTCTTCAAAGTACCTCAAGCGCAAAAGCTTGGAGATACGTTTTCTCATATCTGTATCGCAGGCTATTGAGTATCGTTCAAGCTCATTTTTGAGTTCAAATGCAAGCTCATCGCCTCGCGTATCCATGTCTGTCAGCAATATAACGTGCGTAACGTTGCGTCCTGTGAGCATATCTCCCAATTGGTACGTTCTGCCCGAGGCCGTTATTACGTCTCCATATCCTTGTGCATTAAGCGCCTTTTTGTCACGAAGGCCTTCGCAAAGAAGAGTTCCTTCCTTGAGGATGCGATCTATCGCATCCCATTCATTGCGTGCCTGCAATTTCTCCAAGTCGCTTAAGAACCTCGGTTTCTTCTCCATCAATTGAAATCACCTTATAGGTCGATTGCATTCCCTTAATGATAAAAACCGTGCAACCAAGCAACCCTGAAAGCTCCTTAACGAGCTCCTTATTCACCTGATTGTCTTGCGGCGTCCTGGTGCAGTACACGTGCCAAAGGCTATCCTTATATGCAAGCTTAAATGCAAGCGAACGCGGATGAACACGTACTGGTAACAGCATAGTATCCCTGTTTTCCCTTAAGAAGACCCTAAGGTACTATAGGACCGGTCCTTACTTGGACAAAATGAGTAGAAGATACTTCGATCACAACCCACTGTTGACGCATGCCCGCATTGCTTAAAGCTTGGGTGGCCATCCATGGATTGCGAATATCGTTCATGAAAGCTTTGCGTGCTCCTCAACCATATCAATAATTGCGGGAAATACGCGCATAATGTCTCCTTCTGAAAGAATACCTACTAATTCGTTTGAGTCGTTAACTACTGGAAGGCGTTTTACGCGATTTTTCTTCATCGCTTTTGCCGCCTCTTCCAACGAAGTTGTGGGTTTTATTACACGCAAGGGCTTTGACATGATCTTTTCGACCATAGTCTTGGAAGGGTCATCACCTTTGGCGATCACCTTATGAACAATGTCACGTTCCGTAAGGATTCCCTTTGCCTTTTTCCCATGATTATCTTCAACGATTATAATAGAGCCGATGTCATGCTGCTTCATAAGTTTTGCAGCATCCATGACACTGCTTTGATATGAGATCGTAATGACCTTTTTAGTCATGATATCTCCTACTCGTAACTCGGATCCCATAATGAGGATAAGGATGAAAAGATTTATAAAGCAAAAGCAAAACGGGGAAGACCGATTAACACGTGAAAATCAATAAAACCACTCATAAAAATAAGAATAAAAAAGAAGGAAAAAATTAGCCTTCAAGGACTGTTCCGGTTACGGTTGCTTCTGCCTTGCGAGCTGCTTCCGCAGGATCATTTTCAAACCTGTACCACATGAAGAACGTACCTTGGAACTTGTCGTTTGGCTGCTTGCTTAAAAGAGCTGCATTCGTCTGCCCGTAACACTTAAGGTCAAGGGCCGCATTTCCTCCAGGTACAATACGAACGGGTGCTGCAAGCCATTGTTGCGTGTCTTTTGCATCGTCCATTTTGATATTCCCCGCCGCACGCTCGGTGCAGAAATAACCCAGTACCATGATAGCATCGGATTGACGATTATTCACTGTAATCTTCACCTGTGCGTTACTATTAACAGATTGTATCAACGGACGGATTGACTGACAATCAAAACCAGGCTGCTTGAACACACAGCCTTCGGGTTGCTGGATTCCTCCGTTAAGAAGAACGTATAATATGCCAATGACTAAGACAATAACTAGTATTGCCCAGCCGTATGTCATCAAATATTCCATAGCCGCTTGGCCCTTGCGGGTTTGAGGCTTTTTTTGAGATGTATTCTTTTTCATATAATTTCACCCACCTAATGAACTAAGACTGGATGTAAGCGCTTGCGAAACAAGGAAAAATATCGCATAACCCAGTAGAAGAAGGAACGGGAAATACTTAATCCCCTCATTTTTGGTCCCTTTCTTGATAACCCCGACGATAAATGAGGAAAACAAGCACGTCATGGCAATTGTAACGAGCGAAAAAACAAAGAATTCGCTCGATTTTATGATGATCTCTGCCCCTCCTGAAATCCCGCCAAATTGACCGAAAAAGCTTCCGCCCGATGCGGTTGCCGCGGGGAAGTTTGCCTTTTGCTTTTCAAACACTTCAATAAGCTTTCCTGCAACAGCAAGCAAAAAGGGCGCACCTGCACCCGCTGCAAACAAAATGAATATTTCGTACAGCACAAGGTTGGCTGCAACTTCGCGCTTAAGGACAACGCTTTCACGAACGTCAGATGAAGTTCGTTCAAGAACTGACGTAACCTCGCCTCCCGTTGCGATTGCCTGCTTAAGAAGCGACATGGTCCGAGTAAATATTTTTGAATCAAACCGTGTGCCGAGCTCATCAAGTGCGTCATCAAGGTTCTGACCGCTAAAAGACTGTTGGATCGTTCCGCGCACTTCTTTGGCCAATGACCCGAATTCGGGCTTTGCCGCATACCATAAAGACTGATCAAGAGTCATGCCTGCCTTAACGTTTGCAGATACGAGCAAAAGAAAATCGGGCAATAGGACTTCCAATTCGTGGGTTCGTTGATCTTTTCTTAGGCTAAGCGTTGCTTCTGCAATTAATTTGATGAACCAAAAGCTGATCCCAAAACAAACTGCGGCAGCAACAAGGTACACAAGAACGTCGGGCGGCTGAGGTATAAACCCTGAAACGAACGATCTCCATGCTAAAAACAACCCCTGGTTTGAAATAGATTCAAACGTCGCACCAAGGCCGGCAAGAACTGTAACCAAGAATAAGTAACCAAGAAACGCATCAACGGGGACCTTAAGCCCAGCCGAATAGATAAGACGTTCCGTCACTTTTGACTTTTCCTTTGAATACACTGTTCTTCCTATGAGTTCAAAAACGCTGTTCATGAGTTGCACCTATATGATGAATTTCGGTCTTGAGCTTTCGATCAATCCTAAGAAAAGGAACTGAACGATACCTACCATCACAAGAACATACCATAATATGTTCCCTGAAATTCCCAATTTGCCTCCGCTGATTACCGAAAGAAGGACGGTTGCAAGGACAATGCCGATTACCGGAAGGATAATACCAAAAATCATGAAAAACATCACAAACGGAGTAAGTTTTGATCCGTATTCCTTAAGCTGTATGACTTGTTCACGCGAAATTTGATCGAGTACCGCTTCGAGTGAATCTGCAACGTTTGCACCGGATGTAAGTGAATTTGCAATCTGCACCGTTATGCGGGTGAAATACCGTGAAGGATTGTTCTGGGCAACATCACGAAGCGTATCGGCAGTTGATTTACCCAAAGCAATCTGATCAACTACTCGATTAAATTCCTTACTGACTTCACCGTACCCTTTGGAAACTCCTACAAGCGAATTGAAAAGGGGCATACCGCTTTTGAGTGCAATGCCGATATGCCTTCCTGCAAAAAGAATTTCATAATCCATTTCACGCTTTCTTTGAATTGCCTTTAATTGGGGGTAACGTACCCAATAATTAAACATGAAAAAAGGAATAATGAGTAAACCTGGAAGAATAAGCACGGGAGAAAGAGGAATCGCAATAATGCCTAAAACAAGCAGGAACAACAAAAGAGCCGAATATTGGATAGTTACAAGAATGACCGTCTCAAGAAATTGAGCGGGAGTCTTATTTATATCCGCAAGCGCAAGCTTAAGACGAAGGTCTGGAAAAGAACCTTGAAGCCGTTCGGCAAGAGCGGTGAGTGTTGAACGTTTTTCAGAGTGTGTTTTTTCATCCATTATGAATCCTCTCCAAAGTATGAGCGTATTGATTTATCCGAAATACCCTTTTCCTGGGCAACAAGCACGCGCGCTTTAGTAAGTGCCTCATGCTTGCTTAACTTCTTAAGTTGATACTTTTTATACGTTGACGCATCATGTGCAAGAAGATAGTTAAGCAGTTCCTGCTCGTCCATCTGCTTAATCTCCTGAAGGTTTTTAGTATCATCTGAAGAAGGAGAATTGGTCGCTTCAAGGCCGCTCTCCATGATGGACTCGAACTTTTTCTCAAGAGAATCCTTTGCCTCCGCGAGGATAGATGCGTATTTTTTGGTCTTTTTCTGCTCCTCTGCGATTTTTTTAGCAAGCGGATCATTGCTTTCCAATTTTGAAAGAACGGCATTGAGTTCTTGAAGATGCTTTTGTTCAAGAAGCTGAGAATACTGTTCAATAGTTGGCTCAATTTGGGCACTGATTGCCGTAATCTTTTTTATGAATGACTCATGCTGCTCTTTTGAGGCGTTCTGGTTTTTCATATCCGCAACTGCTGCATAAAACGAATCACGCGTCTGAGATAAACGATCCTCAAACTGCCTGATGATGTGCTCTTTTGCAGAACCGAGCTCTTCGGATTGGGATTTGAGCATACCATCAAGCATAAGTGCAACGTCTCCTTCCTTTCTTCGTTTCGTTTCAGTCTGTG
Organism: Microcaldota archaeon; assembly: GCA_964434735.1. Classification (GTDB taxonomy): domain Archaea; phylum Micrarchaeota; class Micrarchaeia; order Anstonellales; family Bilamarchaeaceae; genus CAYSWK01. Next base: position 56,952 of record CAYSWK010000001.1, read on the forward strand.
AAAGAAGATCTTTAATGACGGAAATTTCGCTTTTAATCTCGTTTCTGCGAGAAGTATTCGTTTCCTTGAAAAGGGATTTTGTCAGCTCAAGCATTTTCTTTTTCAATGCCGTATTGTCTAGATCCGCGTATTTCTGATGGGCCTGGGACTGAGATTCGATTTTCTTTTCAACGTCTTCCTCTTTTTGCGGCAATTTGACGATAACGGGAGGCTCAGGCACGACTTCTTCTTGAACCTTTTGCGAAGGCAAAGGTTGTTCTTCAATTACCTTTAATGGAGGTTGTGAAACTTCCTTGCTAGGAGCAGACTCGACAGACTTTTCAAAAATAGAATCAGATGAAGGCTCCAGATTCTCCACTGTGGGAGTTTCTTTTGAAGACTCATCATGCGTCATCTTTTCAAAAGTAAGAGAAGAATCAACGGGTGCCTTTTGCATCTCTTCTTTTATCGCGCTTGCGTCTTCGAGCGATTTTGAAGTGATATTCATTACGTTTTTTACCACTTCTTCGGTTTTCTTAGTATCCTCAACGGTTTTTGCAGGTTTTGCAACACCAAGCAATTTCTGGGTTGAAAGAATCTTTCCGATCCTTTCATAGGAATTGATAAGATCGTTGTAAGTATAGGCAGCATATTCATCAGGACTCAAGTCTACACTATGATTGAGTACTACTTCGTCTTTATAGGATTTACTCCCAAGTGCCTGTTTTGAAATAGAACGAATGATATTTTGTGCATCTTCAAATTCGGTCATAACTGAAATCCCACTCCATATTTTTCTTTACTCGTTCCATGACCTTTTCAGGCTCCACATAATAATGTGAAACAATGGAACCGACCTGATCGACAGAATCATAATTTTTTGCAACCATCCAATTAAGGATGGATGTTTTTTCAACAATATCGGATTGAATTTCCTTAGGGGAAAGCCCTGCGTACAGTTCAAGCAATTCTTCAAGACGTTGCATTTGCCCAACTTCGCGCGTCTTGTCGCTTTTGAAATCCCATCGATATAACGTATTATACTGCCCCTTGCGCTGCATTTCGGAAAATTCAAGCGTACGGCGAATATTAAATCGCCTATGCCTGAACTGGACAATAATTCCTCCTAGTGCATCGAGCATCTGAACAGGAACGTTGATGGGTGGATTAGTAAGACGTGAAATTGCCTGCTCGGTGTTGTCAGCATGCACGGTTGCATAAACTGAATGCCCCGTATGCATAGCCTCGAAAAGAATTTCTGCCTCCCTTTGACGACGAACTTCGCCTACAAGGATACGGTCAGGACGTTGACGCAATGCGTTAACCATAAGGTCAAGCATGGTAATTTCACCCTTGCCCTCAGGATTTGCTTCCCGCGTAACCATAGGAACCCAATGGAGAAACTTTGGAAGCGTAAGCTCGCGCGTATCTTCAATGCTGATAATACGTTGGTTTGCAGGAATAAACGCAGCCATGGCATTAAGAAAAGAAGTTTTACCAGAACCCGTTCCACCTGCAACCAAAAGTGAAAGCTCGTTTTGAACACAAAGCCAAATAAGTCCTGCAACCTCAGGAGAGACGGATTTTGCTTTTACAAACCGGCTCATGGTCCAAGGATTTTTTGAGAACTTTCTGATCGTCATAGTGTTGCCAAACTGAGAGATAGGAAAGAGCGTTGCGTTGACACGGTCTCCGCTTGGAAGGTGTGCGTCAAGCATAGGGTTTAAGACGTTTATTTGCCTCCCTACCTTTCGTGCAATCATTGACGAATAATCATAAATTGCGTCTTCTGTTTTGAGCTTGACATTCGTTTTGCACCAGCCATATTTCTTATGGTAAACCCATGCCGGGTCATGTGCATTATTCACAACAACTTCTTCTAAGCGCTCATCACCCAAAAACGTCTGCAATTGGCCAAGTTCAAGAGTATTTTGAAGCAAATATGCTGCAAGAATATTTCGTTTTTCCTCTGAAAGCTTAGCAAAATTTTTAACAAGAATCTTGTGCGCACCTTCAAGGAATTTTGCCTTAACTTCATGGTATTTGTTAGGATCAAGAATTTCATTTATGTCCAAACGAACAGTTGAGATAAGTTCTCCCTTCAGACGGTCAAGGATAAGTTTCGTTCCAAATTCAATGCCTGGAATAGTTGCTTCATAATAAGGGACAAAATCCCCGCGAGTAAGAATTCTTACTTCTACCGTGACACCTTCCGCCTTGAAAACGTATTGCTCAAGAACTGTCTCATGAATTGGTTGTTTTTGCCGATCAAGTTCCGGCGGAACGTCTGAAGACTCCATGGCACCACTCGAGGTAATAAAGGTGCCGACATTTAAAAACATGGTGGTGAGGCAACGAAGGCCAGCTAGTTACTTTTTAGCAAGCACGTGCTTTTTGATAACTGCCCATAATTCGTCAGCAACGGGTGGCGCAAGATGACTTGTAAATTCACGTACCAACCTTGAATTAGAGGATGCTGCATTATACGTTTTTATGAGAGTCGAGTATTTTTCAAAAAACTCCGGCACGCACGGCCATATGCACAGCAATTCCTTGGCAACTGATTCAACATCAGCTTGTGAACGCACGTCCCACCACGTATCCAAAGAGGAAAAAACCCGCCCTATTCTCGTACAAATATGGCAATTATAAATCGTTGGTTTTTGAGGATCCCGCGTATACGTGAACTTCTTGTCAATCTGGGAGTAATAAATGCCAAGATTGATAGTAAACGTACCTCCTGTGGCCCAATTCCATTGGCTTGATTGGACATTAATAACGTATATGGCCTCGTTAGTTTCTTTCCTAAAATTATTGCCCTGTTTTTTGAAACCCTCCTTCTTAAGAATGGGAATAATGCTTTTTGAAAGAACTTCTGATAAAAGCACTTTATAGGATTTCGTCATGAACGACACCAGGGATCTGAGAATATAAACGTGCCTTCGACAGCTTTAAATACGTTTCCATTCATCAGTTTTGAGTACGTTTAATACGTTGAGCATTACGCATGCCCACGTCAAACATTCGGTGAATTAATGGCAAAAGTTCGAGTAACACTCATGGGAGAAGACATTCAAGACCTTGAGAGCGTCGTAAGCCAGATTAAATCCTTGGCTGATGCGCTCAAAATGAAGTTTACGGGGCCTGTTAGGTTACCACGTAAAAAAATGACGATCTCATGCAGACGCACCCCTTGTGGTGATGGATCAGACACTTACGAGCACTGGGAGAAGCGAGTCTCAAAAAGGCTTATTGAAGTCGAAGGAGACGATATCAAGCAAATCTTGCGTGTTAAGGTTCCCACCTCAGTAATGGTGAAGATTTCACTTACCGAAAACAACTGACGTGATACTAATGGGAGACCGACCACGTAAATGGAAAAAGAAGAATCGAATGAGATGGAAATGGGTAAAAAAGAAAAGGCGCAGGCTCAAAAAGAGAATGAAGCGCAGAGTGGGTGAATTATAAAGGGTTTTATACCTTTATTTTTATTATATTTAAACCCGAAAATTACTAAACAGTCCCAAAACCCGAAACCGGGTGCTGGAAACTGATTTTAGGAGGGAGATATCTATGGTATTATTCGACAAAAAATCGTTCACGGACGCGATAACAAAAGTCCTTGAGTCAAAGGGAAAGAAAAAATTCAGACAAAGCGTTGAAATCGCAATAAACATGCGCGGCATAGATTTCACAAAGAGTGAAAACAGGCTTAACATGGACATCATCCTCCCTAAAGGAAAGGGCGGAAAAGAACCAAAAGTCGCAGTCATTGCTGATGATGCAACGTGCAACAACGCAAAGAAAGGCGGCGCAGACCTTACGATTCTTCCAAACGAAATTCCATCCTATGCTGCAAAGGAAAAAATAACCGACCTTGCAGACAACTACATGCTTCTTGCACAGCCAAACCTCATGGGTAATGTGGCTAAATCATTAGGTCAATACTTGGGTCCACGCGGTAAATTACCAAGACCCATCGTTGGAGATGTTGTTCCGCTTCTTACAAGAACACGAAACTCAGTACGTGTTGCAACGAAAGGAAAATACCTTCCCGTTGTGCATTCATTCATTGGTACAGAAACAATGAACGCTTCAGACTTGGCTGAAAACGCAGAAAGCGTTTTCGAAGCAGTAAAAGCCAAGGTAGGCGAAGGCGCAATCAAGAACGTCTATGTCAAATTGACGATGAGCGCACCTGTAAAAGTATAATGAGATGAGAACTATGTACAAAACTGATACTTCACGAAAGAGCATACAGGAAAAAATAAAGAAGGTCAATGATACGTACGCGCACATTCAAAAGTACCCAACGCTCGCACTTATCGACCTTGCACGTTTGCCAGACAACCTTTTCCAGGCATCACGTAAAAAAATCCGTGACGCGGGCGGAATCGTGTTCGTACTTACCAAGCCCGTGCTTGAACGAGTTCTTGAAAAGAACCCCAAGCTTTCCTCACTTAAGGAAAAATGCACCAAGCCACTTGCACTCATTGCAACGAACATGACTCCTTTTGAATTAAACAAATTCTTTAGGGCAAACAAGAAAAAGCGCGCTGCAAAAATCGGCGAAAACGCACCGTTTGAAATTATCGTTCCTGAAGGGGAAACAGACCTTCCTCCGGGGCCAGCACTTTCAGAATTAAAAGGTGCGGGGCTTAACGTCCAGATCAAAAACGGTAAAATTGTTGTTGCAAAGGACTCAACACTTGCAAAACAAGGTGAAGCTCTCACGGTCCAGAAGGTCAAGGCACTCCAGATGCTTGGCATCATGCCATTCCACTCTGCAGTCAACCTCGTCAATGCATATGATGGACACTATGTGTACTCAAAAGACGCACTTGACATTGACCTTACGCTTGATACAGATATGGTGCAAAGCATACGTGATGCACTTAACTTGTCAATCAATGCAGGATATCCAACTTCGGCAACAGTCACAAACATGTTGCAGGAGGCATACCGCCAAGGGCTCAACGTGGCCATCAACGGTTCGTTATACTCATCAGGTTCAGTAGAGCAGCTTCTCATCTCTGCTTTAAGGCAGGGAATGGCTATTGAAACTGTTGGAAAACAATAATTATACGGTGAAAACATATGACAAAAGTCGACCCATATTTGCATGCAGTGCTCCTTTTGCACGGTGCAGGAAAAGAAGTTTCAGCTGCTTCAATCTCAAGTGTCTTGAAGGCAGCAGGTGCAGAACACGACGAAGCAAAGGCAAAAGTCCTTGCAGATGCAGTCAAAGGAGTTAACTTTGAAGACCTCCTCAAGAACGCATTGGCAGTCGCAGCGGCACCCGCAGCAGCGGCTCCTGCAGCAGCACCCAAGAAGGAAGAGAAGAAAGAAGACGCAGGCAAGACCGAAGCTCAAGCAGCTGAAGGTTTGGCATCGCTCTTTGGTTAATCTCTCTTTTTTTCTTTTTTATTCTTGTTTTTAATAATTACAATACCTTTTTTGATAGGAATCTATTTATCAAAAAACTCATGGAAAAAATGGGGAAATCCATGCAAATCTCTTAAAAAAGCGATAAAATCATCCGGATTTTCAACTCTACTTTTAAACTGCGAGTCGATCTTAACAAATTTTTGATATTCAGTAATTCCATATGCGTGGGTTACGTCTTCCAATTGGGCACCGATGCGTTGTGCACAATGCCTAAGTCGTTCACGCAATAGTTTTGCATCAAATTCATCATCTACATAAAAAACAAAACGCTTGCCGGGCAACTCAGGTCGGTACCCGCCCCATTTAGCAAAAAAAGGGTATTCTGGAAATTGTTTTGCAAGTTCAATAATAATAGTATGCATCTGCTGCAAAGGATTATGGCCCATAACAAAACCTGAAAGACGTTGATCATCTCTTAAAGCGCGAAGATCAATTTCGGCTTTTCCATGAAGTAACATTTCAAGTAAAAGGCAGGTGGCCACACCAGTCCTTTTATCGGCCTTGGAACGATCCCAATCAGAAGGCAAATGCCTTGCATAACTCCAGTATGGATTGTGAGGCTGAGTATCAACTAAAGGTGTTTCGATAGCTCCTTTGCCAACGTGAGAACGAGCAATACGAAAAGCCAGCTGAATCATATATTTCTTGAGACCAATTCTCTTTATAAATGTGTTTAAATTTGATAAAAAGTGTAGATTTATAAAACGTTTGAGGAACAATAAGAGATACATGCAACTTATCAATTATCGCCCTCATAGTAGCTTTCTTCGACCCCCCAGTCAAACGATAGAAAAAACCTATTCACGTTTGGGGATTACAGAAAATTTTATACGGGATATTAAGTATGAAAATAGGGAGGAACTTATGCGTGCGCTCCAAAAAAGACACGGGGTTTCACGTGATTTAGCGCGCAGATTACGAAAAAATTTTGATAAAGAATATCAAAAACGTGAAGGAGAAGTTTTTCTTGAATCCCGAGCAAAGGAAATCGAAAGAATACGGGAAAAACTGACACGTGAAAGAAGAGCTGAGGTTGCGCCTTGCATACTGCATGATTCTGAAGTAGAGTGGGTAACAAGCATACAAGGACATGAAAATTTTGACGGAATTATGAATATTCATGAACGCGTAGTTCGCGCCTTTGGTGGACTAAGGGATTTAGGAGGCGTACGTACCATACCTGACGGGAACTATGCTCAAGATGAAGTAGTGTACACTACTTTTCAAAGAATACTCGATGTACTTGGAATAACCTCTTCGGAGGAACTTACCGTATTTCTTGACAGATTTTTGCTTGTTGGACCTGAAGAATGGGGATTACGGTCCATACATATGGGCATAATATATGAGGATGTGCCCGTTGAACTCCAATTTAGGACCATGCAAATGGATTTCTTTGCAAAAACACGATTATTACGAAAAGGATTAGACAAACCTGAACAAGGACTTACTGAAATAAATTATAGGGAACGAATGCGTGCAAAACAAACAGAGTTTTTAGAATAAAAAACGTTCTGATTAACGAGTACGCCAATTCACGCATTTTTCATAATACAAAACTAGATCAAAACTGACTGCTGGAAACTCGAAACGATAAAAGGATCATGATATGCGTCTGCCGGGATTCGAACCCGGGTCGCAAGCTGTTTCCAGAAATCAAATTAATTTCTTTGAAACTTTTTGATGAAACTTTTTTCCAAAAAGTTTCTTGGGAAGCTCGAATCCTACCGTCGTCCAAACGTCTTGACCATTCGTATCCTACGGGTTTTGATTAAACTTTTTCCCGCATGTATATACTGGTCAAAAAGTTTACTAGACTACAAACGCATTCGTATCATCTTATATTTAGGATGATTTTAAAAGAAATATGGGAAGAACCCATAAGAGGCCTAAGATTACGATGACATGGATTAGAGTTAACATATTACGCACGAGTGTAAACGAAGTTACTGAAAAACTGACTTCGCAGGGCTTTACGGTTACGCAAAGTGAATTTCTCCCCTATGCACTCGAGGTAACGGGAGAAACGCAAGTAGCAAAAACCGTTGAACACCAACGCGGGTTTTTCTACATTCAAAGCCTTGCAAGCCAAATGGTTGCCCACGTGCTTAATCCTACGGAAAATGACCAAATCATAGATTTATGTGCTGCTCCTGGAAGCAAAACAACTCATCTTTCAATGCTCCTTAACAATACGGGGGCAATCCTTGCAAATGACGAGAGTTTCCTTCGGTTACGATCATTAGGTGCAAACATAGACCGCATGGGGTGTACAAACATCGCAATGGTCAATTACAAGGGCCAATTCCTTCGAACGACCATGGTTCCTGATAAGGTACTTGTTGATGCGCCCTGCAGCGGAAAGGGAACCAAAAGCCCCATGGAATTTTCAGAAAATAGGCTTTCGCAGCTTGCAAAGCTACAAAAAAAACTCATCGTACGCGGATTTGACCTACTCAAACCAGGTGGAACATTAGTATACTCAACATGCACAACCACTGAAAAGGAAAACGAAGAGGTCGTAAATTATGTATGCAGCAAACGGGAGAACGCACAAACGGTAAAACCAAACCTCCCTTGCGACTTTGAATTCAACATTGGTGCACGTATAAAACTTGATGAGCAATTCTTCATCGCGTGTATAAAAAAAGGTGAAACTGCATGATGTTTGAACAATTTGTATTCAATAGATTCGGAATTGACCTAACAGGCGTAACGTGCATTTACCAAGGTGAAAGAATATACCTTGCAAACCCTGCAACCGCTGCGCTGGAAGGCACGCAACGAAGAGGACTATATATCGGGAAAACAGAGAGTATTTATGGTCCCAAGCCAAGCCTTGACTTTGTCCTTGCATACGGCCACCTGGCAACAAAAAACAAGGCAACGGTTGATGATAAGACAATTGAACAGCTGTATCTTGGAAATCATATAGAACCTCCTTCTGAGGATAACGGCCTCATCATTGTTTTGGATTCAAAAGGAAGGGGTGCCGCAATCGGTTTTGCAAATGATATTTCAATGCAAAGCCTTATCCCTAAGCAAAGGCAAATTACAAAAAGCGAAAAGAAAGAAGAGGAATAAATTACTGAGGCTTTGAAGCACGTGCCTTGAGAAGAGTTGTAATATCAGCTTCTGAAAGCCCACCTGCACCTTGCGCAAACTGAGATGTGAGATATTCTTCACTTGGAGGAATATCATATGTAGGCCTTTCCCGAAGAAGATTTTCACGCTTTGATAATGCTTCTTGACGAGAAGCAAGATCTTCAACAACATCATCGGTAATTAATTTCTTAGGTCGTGAGAATACCTCTTTTTGTATCCCTTCAGTGACCCTCTTAAAATCTTCTTCGATTTGAGTTTTCTGTTCAGGAGGGGTAGACGGAGACTCTGATTTTTCCTTAAGTTCTATATAATGCCCATAAATTTCCTTAAGATTCTTATCTTCTGATACAGATGCAACTGCAATTGCAAAATTATGTTTAAGTTCTTCGGGCAATTTACCTGTTTTTGCAAGCTCTGCAAGTTCTTCAGTTCCTTTATGGGGATCGAACACCATTTCTATGATTTCTTTCACTGCGGCCGTACGCTCCAAAACAAGACTTGTACGCTCTTCTGATTGTCTAGAAGTTAGGGGGCCATAAGGAAGAGATTGTAATTTCTTTTCAACCTCGTCAAACTTTTCGTATGCATCCTTAAGATCCTTATCAAGTGCATATGAAGCCCGTTCGAGAGCAACCTTCTCACGGTCCATCGAATCGAATAAATAAGGTGTCTCAAATGCAAGAGGGTCATCTTTTTTCGTCCATTTTTCATCTGAAACACGCGAAATTTCAGAATCAACTGCTTTTTTAAGATTTTTCTGTTCGTATCTATATTGTTCATTAAGTTCCTGAATCTGACGATTGATATCTGCCAAAGCATCGGTATCCTTGGCCTCTTTTGCCTCATCCTTACGAACCTCAAGGCTTGCCTGAGCATTCCTAAAGTCTGCAACTTCCTTAAGTTCATTGATACGATTTAGAGAACTTGGAACTACTTCAGGGGACGAATATGTATACTTTTCATTAATTACTTCCAATGCACCAATTACAGTTCCATAATATTTAGCATCGGATTCTGAAATCTTGCCATCCTGTTTTGGAAGTGCTGAAAGCATGGCAAGATACGCTGCCTGCTCTTCTTGTGGAAGCGATTTCTGATAATTTTCAAGAGTAGAAATTGCATGATAAAGTTTAACAAGTTCAAATTCACTGTCAACAGGTTTTTGAGGCAAAGGACGTGCCGATTCGAGGGAATCCTTAACTTCTTTTAATGCATGAATATCTCGTTCAAGTCGTTGGGCTGCCTGAGTATACTGATCGAGAATGGAAATAGAATTACCAACCTGGTCATACTGTGCTAAACGATATGTCATTTGGAATTTAAGATCATCTGTCAATTTATCATTAATAGAGATAGAAAGGCCTTGAGTTGCCTCGGCCAATTTTGAAACCGCACCTGCCGCATTAGGGTTTTTCTGAAATTCTTCAAGTGCTTTTTGGAACCCATCAAGTGCTGCAGTTGCCTTAATGTTGGAAGAAGTTGCTTGAACTCCTGCTTCGCCAATAGACTCGATCAACTGTGCTGAAGGTTTATATGATTTATCCGTATCCATGCGAGTCAAAAGGGCAGTAGCCTCATTGCCCAACCGATTTAACGCAGAATATTCGATTTGTTGAGAATACGCTGCAGTTGCAAGCGCTGCTGAAAAGACAAGTTCCTGCTTAGTAGAATTATCGAGTTTTCCACCTAAAGAACCGGGAGAAGCATCTGAAAGAATTTTATTAAGAATGGCCGGATTCTGTGTAAGAATTTCTGCCAAGCGTTCTCTTGAGTCCCCGTCTCGCATAATGTGATTGCGAGTCTCTGCATCGACAGGTTTACCGTTTTTATCAACAAGGGAACCTGCGTCCAGGTTGAACAAACCGTCTCCAAAATGATTTTTTTCTGGAGCTGTTTTTGCAGAAACATATTGTGAAACCATGGCGCCGACCACTGCTTCGGCAATTTTTGGATTTTCAAGAAGAGAGGCAATTTTTTCTTTAGCCTCATCTTGTTTAGCTTGGAAATTCCCTGAATGAGTGGCAAGCGAACTGGCACCCAATGCAACCTTTTCAACAATATCAAGCAACGCTTCCCTTCTAACACTTTCAGGAACATTCTGGTTAGTAGCTGGCTTTTCGTCCTTACCCTCAACAAGAACAAGCACAAATGCGCCGGATTTGGAAAGAGTTGTTTTAAGAGTATATTTTTTACCATTACTTCCTTCGTACGTCTTTCCTGCTACTAATGCACCTCCTGCGACCAATTCAAGGGCCTCTTTTTCATTAACCGTACGGGTCAATTTAGTAATCGAATCTGCACTGATTGCATAGAATATAGGGGAAATGGCCAATCCACGAACTAATGATTCATTCAATGCATCAAGCCTTTGCCCACGAGGGGCGTTTATAACTGCTCCTAAAAGGCCTGCAATTCCCGTATCACGCTGTGCAAGTACCTTAAGTTTTTCCATGCGTTCCGGAGTAAACCCAAAATGGGAGGAATCAACTTCTGGTTTTTCCTTTTTCTTGTCCTCTGGACTCTTAAGTGAAGGAGTATCCTTTTTTGACTTTTCATCAGTTCGTTTTGAAACGTTTTTCCCTTTAAGAGAACCAAAACCGGCACGAAGACCCACCTGCTTATCGACAAGGGAGGAAAACATGCCCTGGCCAAGCGTCATGGCAATAAATCCGCTTTTTATCCCCGTCCTTTCCTTTATAGCGGCCTCACGCTGTTTTTCTTCCTGCTTGACTCCTTTTGCATCGGTTGCAACCCTTCCAAGTTTTATTGCACCAGTTGCGGCACTCGAACTATCAAATGAAATGCTTCGCGTACGTGCTGAAAATTGATGAACTTTTCCCATACGCGGACTTGAAAAATCAAATAAAGAAAGAGGATTCCTTCCCGAAAGATACATTGCGCCACCAAGCAATGCAAAAATAAGGATAAGGGGGAGACAAAAGGGTGGCGTTCCATTGACGATCTGGGACTGAGGAATCTGCACATCTGTTCTTGAAAATGCGGACCGAAGGGATACCGGATCTTGTATCCCCGGAGGACACATGCCAGCTTCAAAACAAGGAACTGCCGAAAGGTCGTTTATGCCAAATGCATTGAGATCAATACCGACGCTTTTGAACTCATTGATTGGATCAATTCCTGAAGGGTAAATAAAACTAGCGCGCCCATTTGCCTGGAATGATGAAACGTCCAAAGATGCCTTACCTTCTTCGTCTGTAATTATCTTCATAAGTCGAGGAAGTTTTCCTTCTTCTTCAAGGTAAACGTATACGGGTGCAAAAGAAACGGGCAAACGAGTTTCAACGCCATTCTGAAGTTGGGAATATAAAAAAGAAACATCGACCCGTAAATTCGTCTGGTCAAAAGTAGAAAAAAGATAACTATCAAAAAAATTCAGATCCTGACAAAGGACCGGTGCTTGTTGGGAAAAAAGCAAACTGGTAATTGCAAGGAAGGCAAGCAGGAGTTTTCCAAGAGATACCATAGATATACTGCCTCGTTTGCATTTATAATCCTGACTTTACTACCACGAATGCTAAGCTATTCAAGCTTGCATGAAAGATAATAGTTCTTTATAGGCGAACTTGCTTGTGCGCAGGCAAACTGGTCTGCGGTTGCCCCAAAATCAGGAACGCCGCAATCAACTTCAGAGTTCTGATTTTGAGTAAATACCATAGGTGCCCGAACCGTACCATGTGAAACCTGGTTGAAATAAGAGTATTTTTCCCCGTAACTATCGACTAAGCAACACTGATTGCCGCGGGGAATTGCGGCAATGATATCGGGAATAACATCCCCTTGATTTGAAATAACTGATGCAACGGAATTTGCTCCGGTATATCGTACATTCTGGGTTGAGCCATCAGAATAATGACGCGTACACGTAAGGGGTTGGTTAAAATCGGTGCATAGCTGACATTCATTTGAAACGGTAAAGTCGGGACATTTATACGTTTTAGCAGGGTCAAATCCTTCTGCTGAGGGTACGCAGGTGCTCCCGTCAGCGCATTCCAATGCGGGAGTCCCGGGGTCGCCGCATGAAAGGTCATAGGCAGAACATTCCTGGCAAACGACAGGCTCATCCTCAGGCTTTGCATACACTTTTTGAATGACTGTCAATGGAATTTCCGCAGCTAATGAAGAGGAGGATTGTGTAACACTACAAAAATATGAGGTATATTCATTACGGCCGTCCCGCTTAAACGATTGCGTATCCTTGACTTGCACGCCCATAAGACCTGCCTTGGTAAGCGTCACTTGTCGTGCAAAAATAGTTGAATAAAACGACCGAATGGGGTTTACCTGAACGCCCCCTTGAGCATAATTTGCCCAGCACGGGTTTTCAAGATCAATATGGAGATCATCAACGTAGCTAAGCAATCTATAATTGCGTAAACCGTATCCTGAAAGCTGACTCATAAGATTGACAGAATTCTGTCCCGCAAGATTTCCATCGCAATGAACACCTGCATCTAAAAGCGTTTCACCTGCGGAAAAAGGATACATAAACACCGAAACATAACTGCTTGAAAATACGCATAAACCGTCGCCTTGGCCAGAACACGCCGGATCATTATTGTGAAGATTGTCAAGCATTGCAATAATGCGCAACAACCTCGCCGCTGCGGTTTCAGAATCAAGCGGCGCATCAACAAGGCGTATTGCAAACTGCGCTTTTCGCGAAACAGGATAATCTCCCTGTGTAAGTCCATTAATCCGTGATTTTATGCGTTCCACACGCGCAGGATCGCTTGCATCTGCAAAAGAAAGAGAATCAACAATAACGATTGAAGGGCCTTCGGGCATAACGCTATCGAATAATTCGTTTGAATCATCCCAATTTGATGCATCCGTTGCATCGATTATGGGAAGGACTCCTGAACGCAAATAGTCTGCCTGTTTTTCCTGAAGATAATTTGCAGGTGGGAACGAATCAAAGTAAAGAATATTTTTTTCACCGTAATAACTGAATGCCGGATCAATGGGCATGTGCCCTAAAAATTCAGCACGCAAAAGGGTCGATTCGGGAATTTCATAATAATTATACCCGCTTCCCTTAACAAAAACTTCCGTAGGTTCGGTAACCATAGGGATTTCAAAATTGTTTGAAAACACACGTTCGGTCGAATCAATTTTATATGAAAGATCCTGGGTTTCGACCGTTTGGTATGCAGAAGTAAGCATGCTACACCCTTCACACCAGCCGAACGTTCTTGTTACGGGAACAAAGTTCTCATCAAGCTTGCAGTCGCCAAGGTACCATTCTTTATTTTCGCCGTTGCCAACAGAATGTGCTTTGAGAAGAACGTATTCGGGCGTAAAGTAAAATTCTGCATAGTCGTCTTCAAGCGTATTACACTCAGGAGAGGCCATATTTTCTGAGCCATAATTAACGCCCGTACCTTCCCGGACGACTAAAGGCGCCCTAAAGAAACACGAGCTATAAAGTGCGTCCTTGTTATTAGTACCCCAATCATTAAGTGGGTCGCCTCCGCAAACACGGGCATTAGTTTCAGCATCATATACTGCTAAATTAACACCCCTATCTGCAGGTCTTCCACCACTTCCTTCATATCCTGCCTGATTAGGCCCACGAGTAACAATATAATCTTGATTATGTTGAAGATTACATTGAATTGCAAGTTGAGTATTTTCAAAAACGGCGCTTTGTTTTATTTGACGTATTTCATTCTCCCAACGTTCATAGACGCCTCCAATCGCAGGATGAATAAGTGGGTTTTCGTACGTAACAGGTTTACTTGAAGGGAGCAATGAGAATCCAATATAACTTTGAGAAAGAACATCCTGGAGAACTCCTTCTTCATCAGGTTCCATACCTTGCCAAGAATATGGATCAGCAACTTGTTTTCCAAAGAACTGGATGTCCCGTGGGAAAAAAGCATCGTTAAGGGGCGATCGAGCGCTTGTCTGGAGTGTTGAGCCTGTTTTTGCACCACACAAAATAGCGTTCTCCGCATCCGGCTTTGCAATACATCCAGGATATCTAATGGGCCCATTCACTTCGCAACGCATCCCTTGGGCATCAACTTCACACCCAGGATACTGTGCTTCCCCATGGCTGCAAGTACCTCCTTGACAGAGATATAATGGATTCTCAGGGTTTGGTCCACATGCAAATGCACCATTTTGCTCAACACACGGAGTTGCTTGCAAAATAGTTTGAACCGAGCACGTGATTGATTTCTTGTTTGAATCATAAAGGCAATTATTATA
>CAYSWK010000001.1:71817-110923 GCA_964434735.1 Microcaldota archaeon
TCAGGATTTGAATTGAAATCCCGTGCAAATTGCTCGATGTTTACGTTTCCAGGGGGTAAAGGCAAAACTGATTTTCCGACACAATTACGCAATGATTCCGAACATCCGCACTCGACCCATGAGTCGTCAGATTTTTGGCATAATCCTCGATAATACGTATCAAAGCTACAATATCCACTTTGACACCCAAATGCACCCTCACATTCAAAGGGTGCAGGGGTCGGAGGATCCTGCAAAATACCGGCCTGAAGCTCAGATTTGTATTGAAGCCGAAGCGCACTTGCATAAAAATCCCTATCGACTGCTGAATAGCTTGATGAGGGAGCAGCACCCATTTCCACATAAACGGTCTGTCCGTTTTTATCACGTGCTTCAATAGAGCTTGAAGAAGTAATGATAGTATTCGATTTATAAGAAGGAAGCTCCGGTCCACCTACTGCTGGTGAAATAAAGGGAGATTGTACAACCTGTGGACAAAAAGAACTTGCAGAAGCAATGATTTCAGGTGCAAACGTATAAGGCTGATTTGTCAAAAACGCTGTTTCTTTTACTACATAATCATTCTGACCTAAAAGGTAATTCATAAACCTGTCCCGCGCATTAGGAACATTTGCATTTATATTACAAAAGTAATCCGAAACGGGAAACAAAAGTTTATATGCCTCATAATCTGCAAATGAGCTGCCGACGCCAAACCTGAAAATGTTGATGAATGAGCCTTTTGAATTTTTGAAAAACGTTCCCAACTGCTCATTCATCGGAAGGATAAGGCAGCTCGTATTCAGAAGATTTTCTGACTTTAAACTCCTGCCAAACGGAGTTGAAGTGATTTTTGTGGATTTCCTAAAAGACTCCAAATCACGCATTGAAGGTTGAACTGTTGGATCGTAAGCAAACGGGCTGCATACTTGTGCAAGGCAATCTCCCGAAACGCAGGCCGTTTCTTGCGAATTGCAAATAGGAATTTGATAGGTTTTACGGGTCGACTCATCAAAAACAAACGTAACTTCACAAGTCATGTCCTTCTCATCACACCCTCCTTGAATAACGTGCTGGGGATCATTCAACTCCTGGGTAAACGGCTTAAGCTGACTTGAAAAATCTCCTTGAAAATCGCAAATGTCAAGCGATGCCGATTCCGGTGAGCAACAGCCAAGCTTTTCAGGCTGTGCAAGACACCCTGCAAGGAAAACAAAAAGACACAGTAAAACAATATATCGTATATCCATCTAAACCACTTTGGAAACAAACCGCATGATAGTCTGGCCATCTCCGCCCAATAAATACATAAGGTACCGCACAAATACAAGCGTAATCGCAACGATGACAAACGGCTGTAAAAGAAGCGTAAGGTAAATCCCTGAAATGTCCTCTGAAAGCTGACGCATTGAAAGCTCTTTTGCTGCGGCAGGGCCTGAGAAATTGATAATCCGAATCACGTTTGAAAACGTAGGATAGCAAAAGGGCGCATCATCAGGCGCTGCAAGTGCCTGGACATCCGGCTTATGGTACTCAGGATCCGAAACAACATATAATACAGGAAAGATAAAGTAAAATCCGATTGCAAGAGACATAAAAAGCGCACCAACCCCTCGTGTAGGTGAAAAGCTTCTTAAGAACAAACCAAGCGGAAGGAACGTGGCAAGAAGATTCGCCTTAAGATAATCGATAAGTACAAGAATTGCATTTGAAGTAATAGTGAGATTGGTGAGCAAGTTGTTCATGAGCCGATATGATTCGGCTTCCCTATATAAATCACCAAAATAATTGCCCTGAACTACAGGCAACCCTGCAATCCCAAAATAAATTGAAAGTTTTGTAAACGTACTGTCCGCACTTGACCTCACCTGGCCATGAAGCTCAGTAAAGGATTCTGCTTTTTCCGCAATACGGCAGCGAAGCAAATCAAGGCCGCTACTTATTGTGCCTGAATCTCCGATATCGACATCTCCGCAAGAAACAGAATTAACTCCTTGGAAAAAGGAGGTGTATGCAAATTCCTCGATGCCCGTAAGAAAGGTAAGGAAAACAACGATCATTAAAACATTTGCCGCAATCTGAAGCAGCTCCGATTTTGCAGTCCGCTCAAGGTCGTCAAGCATAAGGCCTTTTGCAATCCCAAGCACCAGTGCATATATCAAAAGCGCAACAGTTGAGGCTAGAATCGCAAGACCTTGCCAACCAATCAAATCCGAAAATTCCGCAACAGGCATGGTACTCACATCATCTGAACGATTCTACTTAAATCTACCTCTTCGCCGAGGAACCGATTCATATATCCAACTGATGCTACTGCTGCAAGAAGTGCAAGAGTAGGTATGAAAACGCCGATAAGGAAAACAGATGCCGTGTAAGCAAGAATATCCCCTACTAAAATCCCGTTTGGAAAGATGTTGTCCTTTATTGAATTTTCAAATATGTTGAGCACACTAATGCTATTGGCACGCGCATTGATGGATGAGTCTGGAACGTATGCTTCCATATCGTCGGTTAAGGGAGGCACCAGTATTGGGTGCGCAGTCTTAAAATCAAGGTATACCAGAGATAGAATTAAAGGATACATAAGCGCAAACGAAACAGTTATGCAAATGAGAATAGATCCAAGCCCTCGCATAAACGGAAAGCTCCTCAAAAGCAACCCCAAGGGAAGAAACACAAAAAGAAATCCTGATGTTACGAATTCAAGAATATAGCTAAAATTAAAGAGTGAGAAAAGTGCCATGAGCTGTGCCTGGAATGCAACTGAAAGTGCGGCAGAAGAAAGAGCATACCCTGAATCAGGTGCGACCGAATATCCTGCACCTGCGCCGTTTCCAAGAAAGGAGCCAAAAAGACAAAAAATAAGATTTTTACCCTGATCGCCGAGATCACCGCTACTTCCTTCCGAAGTACACCTACTTACAGAATACCCTTCAAGAATATTGAACCCTCCAAGATGATAACGCGTAACTGAAAGGACATCATGGGAATATTGAGCGGAATCGATAAAGTAATTTTGCGAAAATGAATACAAAGGCAATGCACGTTCCTCTGCAGAAAGGACAGTAGGGATATTAAAAAGATCAGCAAGCGAACCGGCCGAAATTCCGCACCCAAACGGCACGATAAGCTGCATGAAAAGAATTACAAAAACGGCGCTTAAAAACAACTGGAAAATTTCTGTTTTTGCCCACAACGTAACCTTCGGGTTGGAAATGGCATTTCCAAGCATATACATAAGCGCAATAACAATGGCCCCGATAAGCGAAACGGTCCCTATGAGGGAAAAAAGAGAGCCTGAAAAAACCGATGCAAAACCTTGTTCACAAATCATTAGCTCAACCTCACTAACGAAGTAACATCAACATCGGCCCCTACTGCGCGGGAGATGGATCGCATGGATGCGGCAAAAGAAACCAATGCAACGATAAGGACGAGCGTATCCCTAAACAAAAAGGAATACGTATATTCGCGCAACGCAGGAATGCTGCCTTTGAAGAAACGGGAAGACGTCTTTGCATTTGAAATCCCCATATCTTCTTCATCGCAAGAATAAGACTCACTGTCACAATTATTCCCCTGTGCATCACACACGCGAACCGTAAGCCCGGAAATGCTTGCAACCTGGTGACCTGACAGCGGACTTGATTCATACGCATCAACAAGAGAAAGCATAAACAGAGTAGACGCGGGGACTACAATATGCAATGAAAATGCAAGTGCGATCAAAAAAGCACCCGCGCCCCGCGAAAACTTAAAAGAACGAAGTAAAATGCCTAACGGAAGGAAAAGAGTGAACCCATATTGTTGCGCAAAACCGATAAGGGTTGAAAGCGCAGATAATTCAGTTAAACCTATAGAAAGTGCCTGGAATGAAAGAGAAAGGGGTGCCGAAAGCGCCCTAAAGCTTGCACATGAATTGATCGAAAGGCCAACTCCTTGAAGAGAACAGAAAAAGCTCTTTGATGATTCTGCACCAAGTTTCTGACCTACAGACATAAGATCTGAGAGTATTCCGGATTGGGTTGCACGCAAATCAGAAAGTTTTACACTTGCCGCCCCAATTATAGAATAAGGGCCATTGTCGGGAACATTGAAAAGTTCGCCATCTCGAAACGTAATAACGGGGGTCGAAAGTGAAACGTACATTCCACCAAGAATTGCAAGCATCATTGCGGTTGCAAGCAATTGATAAAGCTCTTCATTTGCGACTACTGAAAGATCCCTCAATTCCATACCTTTTGCAAGCATATACAAAAGCGCAAGTATAAGTGCCGCAGTAAACAAGGCAAGTACAGAGGTCGCAACCCATTCGCCAGAAATATCTGATGCGTCAGATTGCGCAAAGAAAACACAAAGGGTCAAAAGACAAAGAAAAAGAGTTCGCATCATAAGAATTTCACCATCCCTGGGAGTTCTATGTCCCCGCCTAAAATCGGCGAAAAGGTGCGAACAAACATAATTGCAACGAGAATATCAAACAAAGGCAAGACGTATGCGGGAAGCAACAGAGATGCAACAGTCTTAATCTCTTCACGACCATACAAGTTATCGGCAGACTTGCGTGCAAATGCAGCCGCATTAGGACGAACGGCGCCGCCCTCTGCAGAATTGCATACTCCTGCACATCCTTCAACATAGGTTGGAGGAGAATAGGTGCAATAGCTTGGTACGAAAAGGCACGCCTTGCATGCCACCGTATCAAGAACAGCGGGTTCTGGAATAATATATACGCAAGATTCTTCTGATGCACCTGGATCGGATGCATCTTCAGGGAATGGGCAAGATTTTGCACTGCCACAATCTTCAGGAAGACCCCCTACGATGCCATCCGCATCCTTTGAACGCACCCTGCAATAATGAGGGGAATTGACACACCCGTAATTTCGTTTACCCTCTAACCAGGTGCAATCTTTTTTCAATGGCAAGGTAACGCGGCATTGTGTTGGACACACTTGCTCAGCTCCATTGCTTTGCGAAGGACAAATACCTTCTGCAGAAGGATCTAGTCCTGCTGCCCCAAATGCAGCAGCACCATGCACTGCAAGATCTTCTACAGAACCTAATACATCTGCTAAACGAACCTTAGTACATACTGATGGAATTTGATTACATGCTTGCTCAACTGCCGGTTTTGTGCATTCTTCAGTTCCCGGATAAGGGCGCACACGGCACTGAACAGGGCAATACTGGATGTTTTCCTCAGGACCTGACTTGATATCTACACGAGATTCAAAATTGCAAGAAATAACTTCTGAAATTCCTTCAGACGCGGGCGAATCCCCATCAAGACGCACCGAACGGATTTTTCCTGCGCTTAACTCCTCAACTGAATCAAAAATCTCCTGAGATGGCCTAGGCCCGAAAAGGGCAAGAATCTGATTCTCATTTGAAAAAGTAACAAATTCACCATCACGCTGTGCGTATGCCATAGGTGGTGAAGCACTACATTCTACTGGACAAGTATCAAGAACCGGACCATATGATTGATCACCGTATGTCACAAGTGAAAGAGTAAACCAATTGAAAATATAGGTCATAGGTAAAACAAAAACAATTGCAATACCAAGTGCAATCAAAAGCCCGCCAAGTTTACGGGTTGCAAAAAATGAACGAAGCAAAATTCCAAGGCCAAGGAAAATAGAGCCGATGCGTAAACCAAGAACTGAGACAAAAAATCGTTGGGAGGAAATAATAGAGTATATTCCTGAAAGGTGCTGGATAACCACACCGTACCGTTCAACGTCAAGTATTGCCCCCGCAGAGGTTGCTCCACTTACCGAAGCCTGCAAAAGAGGGACAGGAAGAATGAGAGATGTTGCCGCAGTCCCAAGACGTTTTGAAGCAGATAAAGAACTATGCGCAGCATTATCAAACGACTCCTTAAGCGAACTATTGGTAACCTCAATAAGAGAATCGAAATAAGCATTTGACGTCTTTTCAATACAATTCTGGCCAACTTCACACCTAAACGTAAGGTTTGCTCCATTAACAGTTGTTGCAAGCAACGTATCAATAAACGTAATAAATGCGACAAAACAAAGCAAAAGAAGGGCAGTAACTACAATTTGCTCAAGCTCGGTTTTTGCAAATGCCTTAAGTTCAGGCATATGAAAACCTTCTCCGACCATAAACGCGGCGGCAACAATGAGAACCGAAAGCAACGTAACCGTAACTGTGAGCATTTTCCAGTCGCGAATGAACTCAAGAGGAGATGAAGAGGTCGTATCAGAAATGGATTCATTTAATCCTTCATTAGGGGTCTGCACGCAGCCCATGAAAGAAATGAGCACTAAAAGTAAAATGGCAAAAAGGTAACGATTAGGGCTCAAAACCGGAAACTGAAAACTGGCAACGGGCGACTGGAAACGATCCCGAATCAGGGAAACCGGAAACAATGAACGGATCAGGTTATCACCCGTAATGCCTTATTGATTGCACTTAAAAACGTAATGAAAAGTGCAATAGTAAGATTTGGAAGGAAAAATGCTTGAGGCATGAAACGTGCAATGGTTGCAAAACCTAAAACATCATCACATTCGCCAAATACGGCGTCATTAAATTGGCAGGTGGGAATATCTATTGCGTCAAACATAAGGCCGTTAAATGCATAAAAAAGCGGAAGCACAGTAACAAGACCGATAACGAGTGCAATCACCACGTGGCCCATCTGACGTGTAGGTGCAAGAATTCTTAAGAAAAGCCCCGCAGGAATCAAAAAAAGAACAAGGTCAGTTGAAAACGAAATGAAAATCCTTTGCATTGTAAGGCTTACTAATACGGGGATCAAGAAAGAATTTGCAACCATATCATACTGCATTGCATATGTTCGTTTATACGCGCCCCTTGGAACTACTGCACCGCCAGTTAATGGATTGTAAATGCCCATCGCAAAGGTCGAATCCATTTCCTGCTTGATGCTTTGTTTTATCGCGGTGCCTGCCATGGAACGAACCTTATCTTCCATAGAACTTACCGAACAAAGGGCAATTCCAGAAAGCGTTTGCTGATTATAACATACTGAGTCTGCAATTGCGGCTTGAAACTGGGGATTTGAAGTACCCAGTGAAAACATCGAGGAAAAGAACGTGCACGAAAATAACAAAAGCCCCGCAATGCCTGCCACAATGACTCCTGAAATGAGCACCTGAAAGAATTCGTCTTTTGCAAAAACAGTAAGATGTGTGTCTTGCGTAAGCGATCCCCCCATATATGCAACGGCAACAAGAAGAATCATGAGCATGAATGCGACGCCAAGGTATGTACCATTGTCACCAGCAAAAAGTTCGTTTATGGCAAGGTTTGGGCAGGAAAGCTCCTCTGCAAAACAAACCGAAACAACAAAAACAAAAAGTAAAAAGAACTTGAATTTCATCCGGTCAACCTCTGAATTGCGGGTATAAATGCCTCCCCGCCAAAGGCGCCCGAAATGCTTCTTACCATAACAACCGTAAGAATTGAAATACACACGAGGTAAAAGTATATGAGTACGACCCAATTATTAAGCTCAGTAAGGAATGCCTGAGTTACTGAATAATACGAACCTATATTGCCAACCCCTTCTGCAAAAAAACCACTTGCTGCCAAAGAAAGAGAATATGCAACATTGAAAAGTACAACGAGCCCCGGATAAATAAAGTCAGGCACAAGGAACGTATAACAAAAACCGAATGCTCCAGGGATAAATACAAGAGGTAAACAGATAGGAAGGCCAAAAATCAACTCCCCTCCGTTAAAGAAAAAACGTGCAGTCTCGGATTTGCAGATAAACTGCGAAAAATCATCGATTGCGCCCAATGATAACTCGGTCTTCAACTGAGTTTCATCGATAAATGAAGATTTTGGAACCTCATTACCAAGCGAATCATGAAATGCCGAAACAAAAAGAACGGAAGTGGGAAAAATAATATACAATCCAATAAGAAGCGCAATAAGAGTTGACCCAAGGGAACGCGTAAATGGAAAAACTCTCAAGCCCAAAGCAAGAGATAAAAGGCCAGGTGCGACAACCCGTACAAAATCAAGCATGGACCTGACTGCAAAAAGGCCAAATAATGCATTTGAAAGGGCATTTGAGGCATACGAAAGCGGCATAAAAAATTGCCCATATCCTGAAAAAGGTGAAACGGAAATAGACGTTGAAAGAAACCAAAGCGGCTGCGTAAATGAGCTATATATTCCTGATCGTATGCCTGTGTAATGATACACTCTCATCAATTGCGTATAGAAGGAAGTAGTCGACTCAGTAAGAGTATCGATAAATTGCATGGCTGCTGCCGGAGGGTTCGCTTCCCCGGTAATGACTGTAACAAAGGGAGTTGCTGCAACATTTGAAACAAAGAAAATCCCAAGCACTGCAACGCATACGATAAGCCCTGCGCCAAACTCACGCAATTCGGTAATAAACCATGCTTCAAGCTGAGAGGACTGAATCGTATCTGCCAAAAGCTTTACGGCAACGATGATCATGATGGAAATGAATGCAAAAACGGGAAATGCAAGGCCAAGGTCATCCAAAAATCCTGCGCTAACCTGTGAGACAAGAATAAGAAGGAATGCTAATCCTGCCAAGACACGCATGCAAACTCATCGAAGATAAGGTATATAAAGACGGTTGGGAGTTCGAATTATTTTTTGGTTTTTCCATACCCGTTTTTTTCAAGCTCACGTGCAATATTCATTCCGCCACTTTGTACGATTTTCCCATCAGAAAGCACGTGAACTTTTGTAGGTTTTACGTATTCTAAAATTCGCGGATAATGAGTAATGAGCAAAAAACATCGTGTTCCATCATTCATATCCTTGATTGCCTGGGCAACAAGCTTAACACCGTCAATATCAAGGCCAGAATCAATCTCATCAAGAATAACTACCTTAGGTTTAAGCACTTCCATCTGAAGCATTTCGTTTCTTTTACGCTCACCGCCTGAAAAACCAAGGTTCAATTCGCGCTTCAAAAATTCGGGGCCCATGCCAAGCTTTGCCGAAGCTGCTTGCGCGTCCTTTTGCAGAGCCATAACTTCTTTCAGTATTTTTTTAGTGTCTTCAACCCCTGCAAACTTTGCCTTCCTCAGGAAATTAAAAAGCGAAACCCCTTCAATTTCAGGCGGAGACTGAAAACCAAGGAACACTCCTTTTCGTGCGCGCTCATCAGTTGGCAATTCAAGAAGATTTTCACCCTCAAGCATTGCCTTGCCCTTTACTTCAAACGAAGGGTGACCCATAAGCCCTTGTGCAAGCGTACTTTTGCCGGCGCCATTGGGGCCCATGATTGCATGGATTTCGCCTGCCTTCATAGAAAGTGAAAACCCTTTGAGAATCTCTTTTCCTTGGATGGATATGTGGAGGTTTTGTATGTCAAACATAAATGTTCACCTTGCTAATAGTTCTGCCATTTTAACACGCATGGTTTCATCAGGTATTTTTTCAAGCGCGCTATTGAGGAATCCTTCAACGATAATTTCACGCGCCGCTTTACGTGCAATGCCTCGCGCCATTAAATAGAATATTTTTTCCTCATCAAGGGGCCCGATTGTTGCGCCGTGCCTTGAGGAAACGTCATTGTTTTCAATTTCAAGCTCAGGGTTTGCGTCCGCACGTGCGCGCGAATCAAGCAGCAATACGTTCTGCTGCAAAAAACTTGCTGCTCCTGCGCCGTTCTTGTCAACCTTTATCATGCCGTCAAGCTTGCCATATGACGACGCATCGGCAATTCCCTTCGTAAGAATATTCCCTTCAGTGTTCTTGCCTACGTGCTCAAGAATACTGTTAATGGTAAAAATGTCATTATTTTTAAGTGAAAAGATCTGAACGTCATAACCTTTGGAACCCTCTCCTTCAAGTATAGTATGCAGTTTGCAGGCACCTTTAGTTACCCACGCGCCGTAGGTGTTGATGCATGAATGAGGGCCGATGCGATTTTCCTGATCAAGCTCACAAACGCCCGATTGCAAGGAATAAAAGGAAATGATGCTGTTGGCACCAACGCGTATGCGTACAAAATGTCTGGAATTATCCGTAGCAGAGAATGTCAAAATTACCTTGCAATTATTGCCGATTTCCACGCGTTCATCAAGATGGTTGCCAAGGGCAAGTTGCGCATGCGAACCGTCGGCTACCGAATGTACAAACGTTTGCATGTTAACCTACTGCTCCTTCAAGCTGGATCTTGATCAACTTGTCAAGCTCAACTGCGTATTCCATCGGAAGTTCCTTGGTAAAACCTTCGATGAATCCCATAACGATAAGCGCAAGCGCTTCCTGCTCGGTAAGCCCACGCGACATCAAATAAAATAATTTGTCGCTTGCGATTTTGCCGACCTTTGCCTCATGGCCGATATGGGCATCGTTTTCCTGGATCTGGATTTTTGGATACGTATCTGAACGAGATTTTTCATCTAACATGTACGCGTCGCATTGGACGAAACTTTTGCAATTCTTTGCGCCCTTGTTTACTTTTACCAAACCGCGGTAGGTCGTTCTTCCGCCCCCTTGGGAAATGCTTTTTGAAATAATTCTTGAAGTAGTATTTGGTGCGACATGTATCATTTTTGCACCTGCATCCTGGCACTGGCCTTCACCGGCAAAGGCAATGGACATCACTTCGCCACGCGCACCTTCCCCTTTGAGAATGACTGAGGGGTACTTCATGGTGACTTTGCTTCCGATGTTGCCGTCAATCCATTCCACGCGCGCATTCTCGTACGCAACCGCACGCTTGGTGACGAGATTGTACACATTGCTTGACCAGTTTTGAATAGTAGTATATCGAATATACGCATTCTTATGGGCAATGAGTTCGACGACGGCCGAATGAAGTGAACCTGCTGAATAAATCGGGGCGCTGCACCCCTCGATATAATGAACTTGTGAACCTTCATCTGCAATAATAAGCGTGCGTTCAAATTGCCCTGCATTCTGGGTGTTTATCCTGAAATAAGCTTGTAATGGAATTTCAACCTTGACTCCTTTGGGAACGTAAATGAAAGAACCGCCGCTCCACACGGCCGTGTTCAACGCCGCAAACTTGTTGTCCGTTGACGGGATAATCGTGCCAAAGTATTTTTTCATGATTTCAGGATGAGTTTTAAGTGCTGTATCCGTATCAAGGAAAACAATTCCCTTTTCCTCCCATTCCTTTTTCAAGTTATGATAGACGACCTGTGAATCATATTGTGCGCTTGCGCCGCTTAGGAATTTCTTTTCCGCTTCCGGGATCCCTATGCGGTCGAATGCCTTCTTGATTTTTTCAGGCACCATGTCCCACTGGTCAA
The DNA here is from genome assembly GCA_964434735.1 of Microcaldota archaeon. Classification (GTDB taxonomy): domain Archaea; phylum Micrarchaeota; class Micrarchaeia; order Anstonellales; family Bilamarchaeaceae; genus CAYSWK01. The sequence goes on from CAYSWK010000001.1 coordinate 83,070, forward strand.
CATTGCCTGCCTTTGGGGCTGCATAATAATGAATATCATCAAACTGAAGCGCCGAAAGGTCAGCCCCCCATTTTTGCATCGGTTTTGACTGGAAAATAGTAAGTGCCAAAAGTCGCTTTTCAAGCATCCATTGAGGTTCTTTTTTATACTCTGAAATAGATCGTACAACCTCTTCAGTAAGACCTTTAGCAGTCATCTTGGCGTACTGCACATCATCCTTGAAGTCATACTTATCATAGCTGAATTCGACCATAGGGATTACCAATTAAATGTTAGGTAAGCCTAATATTTGTTTGTATATAAAAAGATATAGGTAAGAATCATTTAAGACGTGAAATAATGAATATTGAAAAAATAAGAAAGGACTTCCCTTACCTCGAAAGAAGGATTAACGAAAGCCCCCTTGCGTATCTTGACTCTGCAGCCACATCCCAAAAACCGTTAGCCGTACTTCAAGCAATGGATGACACCTACCGTAACCATTGTGCAAACGTGCACCGCGGAGTGTATTCACTCAGCGAGGAAGCAACAGCGCTCTTTGAAAACGCACGCGAAACAGTTCGTTCATTCATACGTGCACAAAAAACAACCGAAATCATATTTACCAAAAGCACAACCGAAAGCATAAACTTGGCAATGCGTACGTACGCTACGCAAAACATCAAAAAAGGAGATATAATTGCCGTATCGGTTGCAGAACATCATGCAAACTTCGTGCCTTGGCAGCAACTTGCATTCCAAAAAGGCGCAAAACTCCACGTTCTTGAATTGGATGAAAACGGGCAAGTCATGGGTGAAATCCCCCGAAAAACAAAGCTCCTTGCGCTAGCGCACGTATCAAACGTGCTCGGGTCAATCCAATCGATTCATGAAATAGTCCAAAAGGTGCATGAAACGGGCGGAATTGCCGTAATTGACGGAGCACAAGCCGTGCCCCATATGGCCGTTGATGTGAAAAAAATTAACGCTGACTTTTACGCATTCTCAAGCCACAAGATGCTTGGGCCCTTTGGAATCGGGGTCTTGTACGGAAAAGAGGAATTACTGGAAAAGGCAGAACCGTTTTTGTACGGCGGGGACATGATACGTGAAGTTTCCATAACAAAAAGTACATGGAATGTGCTTCCCTACAAATTTGAAGCAGGCACGCCGCCGCTTGTTGAAGCTGTCGGGCTGGGAGCCGCAATACAATACTTGAATAAGCTCGGGTTTGATACAATCAAAAAGCATGAGCAGGAGCTTTCCCAGTATGCCTACGAGCAATTGACTTCTATCAAAGGAATTGAGGTACTAAGCCCTGCACATAAAGAACATCGAACTGGAGTAGTCACGTTTGATGTAAAAGGAATTCATCCGCATGATGTTGCGGCCATTTTGGGTGAGGAAGGGGTTTGCATCCGTTCAGGCCACCACTGCGCAATGCCGCTTCATACGTATTTGAAAAAAGGAGCAAGCAACCGTGCAAGTTTCTATATTTACAACACGAAGGAGGAAATAGACCGGCTTGTCAATTGCATTACAAAGGCACAAAAAATATTCAAGGTGTAATTATGCAGGAAATGTACCGCGAATTTATCCTTGAATTGAACAAGAATCCCTTAAACAAGGGAGTGCTTGAAAATGCAACCCATGCTTCACATGTTCATAATCCGCTTTGCGGAGACAAAATTACCATGTACCTTCTGGTGAAAAAAGAGATTATTGAAGACGTCCGTTTTGAGGGTTCAGGCTGCGCCATTTCACAAGCATCCGCTTCGTTAGTTACTGAGGAAATAAAAGGGAAAAAAGTAAAGGAAGTGCTTACGTGGAATAAGGAAAAAATACTTGAATTAATCCAGATTGATCTTTCTAAAAACCCCTCTCGTTTAAAATGCGCACTCGTAGGTTTGGAAGCAGTGCATACGGCGCTTTTAGAAGGAAAAGGCAAAAAGATTGAAAAAACTAAAGAGGGAGTTGTTTGTCACTAATGCCATTTGATGCAATAACCCTTTGGATGAGCCAATTAAACATCCCTTTGCTTACTACTGTTTCTCAAATAATAGATAATGATTTTGTTTTTCTTGCAATTATTTTACTTCTTGCGTTTGTAAATGAACAGGGAAAGAAACGAAATAGGTTGATCATAACGCTTGCATTGCTCTTCTTGCTAGGAACTACGCTAAAGTACATAGTACACGAAGTACGACCTTGCGTAATAATTCCATCAAAAATCGAATGCCCAAACGGATATTCCTTCCCAAGCAACCATACACTTATGGCTTTCGGACTTGCGTATGCAATATGGAAAAAACCAAACGGGTGGGTTTATTCCTTATTCGCGTTGTTTGTTGCGTTTACGAGAGTTTACCTTGGAGTCCATACGTTTTTTGACGTGTTAGGAGGCGCAGTAATAGGAATAATGAGTTGTGCCATACTAGGATTTGTTTGGGAAAAAATACCTGCAACGTTCAAGAAACGCGTATTATATTTGTTAGAATAATGACACGCATATTGAATAAAACCTAAAAACAAACCGTCAAAAAATCAAAACAGGTTGCGAGAAACTAACTGCTAGGAACTGAAAACGATCGGAAAATTCAAGAGAATTTTACGAGCTAGAGTTTCACTTTTTCCGTGAAACTCTGGATCAACTGATAAGAATAATTGCACATCCAAGTTAGCTTCGCTAACAGGCGCGCATTTTTTATAAGTAAAAAATGCACAGGGCAGGATTGTCAGCTTGCTGACGATATTGGTTCGTCAGAACCAAGCATTTGAACCTGCGCAGACACTAAGTCACTACCCCCTCAAGGTAGCACGTTTGACCGGGCTCCGCCACCTGTGCATGTATATTGTTTTGTATTATGAGTTTCGAGATTAGAAACTCACTGCACAGGTTGATTCCGAAGGAATCTGGCAGACATTGACGCGCACGTCAATCAAACCGCCACCTGTGCATCATACTGTTTCCTGTTCCCAGTCTCGAGTTTCGAGATTGAAGACCGAAAGCTGACTTATTCTAAAGAGGAAATAAGCATCTATTTTACTGTAGCAATTTGCTTAAATACCTTATGTTACCCCTTCACATTTCCTATTGGGATAAGCTTCGCAACTTTCTTTGATATCCCCGAGTTATGCGCTGAATTAATGACGTCGTCAATGTCCTTATATGCACCGCCTGCCTCTTCCGCCAATCCTGCATACGAAACGCTTTTTACGTAAATTCCTTTTGCTTCCATGTCCTTTTGGAGTTGTTCTCCTTGGAATTGCTTTTTTGCCGCAGTTCGTGACATCGTACGGCCTGAACCGTGTGCTGTCGTGTACCAGGTTTGTGCACCTTGTTCTGTCCCAACAAGTAAATAGGAACCCGTTTCCATTGAACCTCCAATAATAATTGGTTGGCCGTCTTTTTGGTAACGAGGCATAAGTTCAACACGGCCAGGACCATAGGCTGCCGTAGCGCCTTTCCTATGGACAATCAATTCCTTTGTTTCGCCACCCACCTTATGCTTTTCAAGTGAAGCACGATTGTGTGCAACATCATACACCTGCTTCATGCCCAATTTTTCGGCATCGGTCTTGAAGACTTCAGAAAATACCTCACGCAGTCTATGAACAATAACTTGCCTGTTTGCAAAGCTCATGTTCACCCCGCATTTCATTGCGGTGAAATAATCCTGTCCTTCAGGGGAATTGAAAGGTGCACATGCCAATTCACGATCTAAAATTTTGATTTTGTATTTTACTTCCATAACTTCAAGGAATTTTTGCAAATAATCCGTAGCAACCTGGTGGCCAAACCCACGCGAGCCGCAGTGGAACATAATAACAATCTGATCGGGGAAAATGCCCCACTTCTTAGCTAATGCCTTATCTATGATATTTTCCTCTTTTACGTGCTGGATTTCCAAATAATGGTTTCCTGAACCCAATGTTCCGATTTGGTCCTTGCCGCGCTCAACTGCCTTGCCGCTTACTTTTTTCTCATCAGCGCCATCGAATCGTCCGCCAAGCTCAGTAACTTCCAAATCGTCTTTCCAGCCGTAGCCTTTATTGACACACCATTCTGCGCCTTCCTCGATTACTTTTCTAAACGTAGGCTTGTCAAGCTTAACAAAACCTTGTGACCCAACTCCAGCTGGAACACGTTTGAATAATAAATCGACCAATTCTTTGAGTTTTGGCTTAACGTCCTTAAACGTAAGGTTTGTCGTGATAAGCCTCATGCCGCAGTTAATGTCAAAACCGATGCCGCCGGGTGAAATGACTCCGCCGTCATTGATGTCCATCGCCGCAACGCCCCCGATTGGAAAACCGTATCCGCTGTGGCCGTCCGGCATACACATTGCATAGTCTACAATGCCTGGCAACGTTGCAACGTTCGTTATTTGGTCATACACGTGTAAGTCCATTTGGTTGCGGACTGCTTCTGAAGCATAAATCCGTGTAGGGACGCGCATTCCTTGTTTAAATGAAGTTGGGATTTCCCAAATGTAATCTGAAATTTTTATGAAATCTGGTTTTTTGAATTCGCGATTAAAATCCATATGCTCACCGTAAATAGGAAATAAAAGAATAATATAATCAGTTTTTAACAAGCTCCTGTTTTTGCAAATCCTTCAATGTTTTGGAACCTGTAAGCACGCAGACCGTTTTGAGCTGCTGCTCCCACAGATCTAAGGTTACGAGTTTTGTGTCCCCCGTCTCAAGTGCCTTAAGGAACGGATAGGCTGCACCTGCAATATCTGCGCCAAGTGCAAGGGATTTTGCAGCATCGATTCCTGAACGAATCCCTCCTGATGCGATCAAAGGAACGATTCCTTTGCACTGAATAAGAGCTTGAGTAGTTGGTATCCCCCAGTTCTCAAACCCTACGATTTTCCCGTTTCGTTCATACTCGACTTTTGACCAAGAAGTGCCTCCTGAACCTGAAACGTCAACATACGCGGCTCCTGCAGCTTTAAGCTTTTTGCACACGGACTTTGAAATTCCGGCACCGGTTTCCTTTACAATAACGGGAACCGAAAGTTTATCACACGTTTTTTCGATTGCCTTGAGAATGCCTCTAAAGTCCCTATCACCTTCAGGCTGAACCATCTCCTGCAAAGGATTAAGGTGAATTGCTAATGCGTCAGCTTCGATGGCGCTCACCATTGACTCTATTTTTTCAAAAGGGTAACGAGTAAGCTGGACTCCGCCGATATTTCCAACAATCGGGATTGAAGGCGCAACGTCCCTCACATAATACGTTTTTTTCAAGTCGGGATTTTCAATCATTGCCCGCTGAGAACCAACTGCAAAAATAATGTTTTTCTCTTCTGCACGCTCTGCAAGCGCACGATTAATACGTTCAGCGTCCTTGTAGCCTCCCGTCATTCCGATAATCATTAATGGTAAAGAAATTTTTTTCTTAAGAAATATGGTTGAAAGATTTATTTCATCATACGAAAGCTCAGGAAGGGCATTATGGACGAAAGAGTATGCATCAAAGCCTGCAGAATGGGAATACTGGACATTTCGCTCAAGAACAATGTCAACATGGTCTTTTTTCCGTGATTCGGTTTTCACTGCATCTGACATAGGATATATGAGGACAAACAGCTTTATAAGTCCGAGTTTATCAAGTAAAAATCAGACAATAAAAAACATTTATAAACACATGTAAATAAAACAAAAGTATGGCAACAAAACGTTTAGCTTCCGCTCCACATTCCGGTTGGGGAACAACATTCAAACATCCTTTTATTAAAGCAGTTACGGGCACGCTTCTTGGTGCAAGTATTGGACTTGCGGTAATGGAACGCAAAAATGCTGCTTTTGAACACGCCTTTGAGGATGCGTCAAAACCTGCAGTCGTGCTTAATCAAAATATACAAGGAAATCTTACCTTTGTAATGCTTGACAAGGGACTACAAGAAACTTTTTTTAAGACTCAATCTCCTGAAATAATCGCAAATGCAATGTATGTGTGGTATGTCCCGATGATTGAGGAAGTATATACTCGTATTGATGAAAAAACTGCAAACATTTCAGATCCTTTTTTCTATGGAGAAGAAATACGTGCACGAAATCTGCTTTTTGAGCATACTGCCGCCATTTCAGGAACGCCTGTAACTTATCACCAACTATGGGTTGATTTTCTTTTTGCCATGCAAGATGCCACGCAAACGATACCTTCGCGCCAAGGAATAAACGTCAGTGTGCAAACAATGCAAGACGCATTTGGAGAAACGGCAACTGCAAACGAACGCACCGATGCACAACGAACATTCATGAACGAACTGTCCCGCACAAAGCATGACGACATTATTGCCATATTCAAAAAATACGTATTATTTGAAATTGCACAAACGAACAAACGAAATTCCATCATAACTGAACATAAAGAAATGTACAAGGAGCCCATTATGGCAGGATTACTTGCTGCTGCATTATGCAACCTTGCGCTTTTTGCAAGCACACTACGAAGGAAACTAAAGAAAATGATGGAATCCGTAACGAAAACAATGGTGCCTCCAATGGAATTACAAACAATTCACGTTGATGCGATGCTCCCTCCTGAAGTTGAAGAGGTTCCTTTGCCTCCTGCTCCCGTAATCCTGGTTAGGAAGGCAGTTACGCCCAAACCCCTTGCACCTGTAAAAAAAGCAGGAGACCCAGAAGAACGAAGAGCGTATGCCCAAATGGACAAGGCACAACTAATAAAAGATGCAAAAGAAGAATTACTGTCCCGAATAGGTCCAAATCTGACTACCTTCCTTTTTGAACGACTTGATACTCAAATGACAACGAATGCTATGCTCAATAGCATCATTGAAGGAAATTTTAGCAAATTGCATGCATTAATTCAAAAATCAAAACCGCTCCTCATGGCAAATGGGTTCGCAGATATTGACGAAATCATCAACCGACTTAACTAGTCTAGCATTTTAAACCATATTTACGAAAGGGACGTATGGGCCAGGCACACACGCAAGCACCAGTTACTGCAGATTTTGATAAGCAATTCTTTTCACTTAAAAATGAAATTGAAACACCACAAGAAACAGCACTTCGAAAAGGCAAAGAATACGGCGTTGAAAAATATATCTACGACCCGAATAATACGCTAAAAATCATCGACCAGATGGATAAGGTATTAAAAAGCGCGAAAACACCTGCGCAAAAAATAACGCTTGCAAAATACGCATGGAACATCGCACAATTACACCAAAACGAGCCCAACCATACCATATCAATACGCCAAAAGGCAATTGAAGTAGTAACTAAGATTGCAACCTCACTCAGCATATCCGATCGCACCAATGAAACATGGCTGACTCCCGGCATGCTTACGGGACTGCTTGCAAACACAGTCGTCAATCCACTTCGAAAAGACGATACGGATGTTGAGTCACCAATCCCACTCCAGCTTCAGGCACTTGAAGCAATAAAAGAGATAGGTGGAAAAAACAGATTTATGTCACTCGCCTCCGTAAAAGAATTTTTTAGAAAAGAATTAACAAAGGAAAACCGATTTCTCAGTCCAAGAATACGAAACGAGCTAAAGGATTTTATAAATGAAAGTTAAAAAGAAAAAATTATTTTGCTTCCTTTTTAAGAAGTTTTGAAAGCTCTGATACGTGGTCGTCAATAATGGAAACTGCCCGAATAAGCATTTCCTTGACTGGCATGTGGTAAAAGCTTTCTGCCATGAATGAACATGCAGGGGTTTTCCCTTCGGTAAATTCATAGCTTACGACGCCGCATTGGTATTTTGCGTGCTTTCTTCCCGTTGCAAGAACCGCTTTTCCTTCAAGCTTTAATACTTGCTGGGGTGAAAGCGTAACAATCGGAATCTTATCACGTGCCGGAACGATTTCTGAATCAGAACTCTTAAGCATCCCTGAAAGCACTACCTGAGGACCTTGCGCGTCAAGTGAAAAGACTACTTCTGCCTCGGCAGGAACCTTACGTGGCGTGACCAGTGGAATAAGACCAACGCGGTGTGCGATGTACTCATCAAAAAGCGAGGAGGTATTGTCATAGAACGTTACCATTTCAATTGCGAATACGGGAACATGCATCATTGCATATTTCCTGACCGTATTTGCAAAAGCAGGTGAAATGTCCTTGACTGAAAACTCCATCTTGTTTTCTTGTGCTTTTGTTATGGTAAGTTCCATGTAAGAGCCTCTAAACACGTCTTCCGCGGCGTCCGCCCTTTCTCTTCATCGTATCTGTTGGAATGGGAGTAACATCTTCAATACGTGCAATACGCACGCCGCTACGGGCAACAGTTCTGACAACTGCCTGTGCACCCGAACCGGGCGTTTTTACGCCTGATCCGCCAGGTGCGCGAATACGAATGTGAACGATAGTTACGCCTTTTTCCTTAAGCTGGTTTACGACCTTAATTGCTGCCTGCATTGCTGCATAAGGCTTTCCTTCTTCACGGTCTGATTTGACAATCATGCCACCCGATGCACGTGCAAGGGTCTCTGCGCCGGATTGATCGGTTGCAGTGATGATAGTATCATTCTTTGAGGAAAATACATGCATGATTGCAACTCTCTTTTTGCGCGATGCAATAGGTACAACTGGCGTGGAGACTACTTCTTCAACAGGGACTTCCTTTGCCACTTCTTCCTTCTTGACTTCTGGTGCAGCTTCAACGGTGTCCACTTTCTTTTCTTTCTTTGCTTTTGGTTCCTTTTTCTTTTCTGTCATCATGAACACCTTTATGCTGCTTCTCCTTCAACAGGTGCTGCTTGAGTTGCAGCTTCAGCTACCTTTGGTTTTGCAGTTGCATCCTTCTTTGGCTGCTCCACTTGAGGAGGTGCAATATCAATTGCTTTCGAATGGGATACGCGTGCCTCTTCTTCGGCGCTTACCAAATAACTTGGACGTGATACAACGCGGCCGTCAACTGAGATAAATCCGTGAGTTATCAATTGTCTTGACTGTGCCATTGTTCGTGCAAGTCCTTTTCGCATAACGATAGTTTGAAGCCTTCGTTCAAGAATATCCTTTACTGAAAGTGAAAGAATATCATCGATTTTTCCTTCCTTGTTAAGAATTCCAAGCTTGTTGAGCTTCGTAAGGATTTTGGGTGCATCCCTGCTTCTATCCTCATCAGTGAGCGAAAGAAGGTGACGGGCCTGGCGCCTGTATTTTTTAAGTTCTGCGCCTGCCATCCAAAGCTCTTTCATGTTCTTAAGACCGTACGTGGTCTTGTATCCTGATTCTTCCTCAAGTCGGTCCTCATCGAAAAGACGTTTCGGTCGTTCGTATTTGTTCCTGAATTTTGGCGGGTCTCCCATGATAATCACACTTTAACTATTTTTTTGCCTCAGCTGGCTTTCCACCTGCGGCTTTTGCCGGTGCTGCTCCAGCAACTTTTGCTGGTGCGCCTGCTGCTTTTGCAGGTGCTGCTCCCCCTGCGGGTGCCGCTGCTGCTGCACCAGGTGCAGGTGCTGCACCGGGCGCTGCCTTGCTCTTCATGACACCTAATGCCATGCCAATACGTCCGGTGTTTCGGGTTCTTTGACCACGAACCTTTTGGCCGTATGCGTGGCGGTATCCTTTCCAAGTATAAAGTTTCTTTTCACGTTCAATATCCTGTGAAGTTGCGAACATAAGGTCGCTCATGATAACGTGCCTGTTTGTACCGTCTGAAACATCTCTCTGACGGTTAAGCAAAAATGCGGGAACGTTGTGTGCCTGAAGATTGAAAAGAATCTTGTCAATCGCTTCAATCTGCTGGTCTGAAAGTTCACCGACTTGCATGTCTGGTGCAAGCTTGAGTTCTTTTGAAAGAACGTGTGATGCAGTTACTGCCAAAGTTGAGCCGATGCCTTTTACGTACCACAATGCACGCTTGAGCTTGACTGAACCGGAAATATCACGGCCTGCGATACGAACGATACCCTTGAAGTTTTCACTGCCTTCTGCACCTTTCTTTGATGCGACGTGGCCTGCAGAGGATGGTTTCTTTTTGACATCCTTCTTTTCTTCCTTGACTTCTTTTACTTCTTTGATTTCTTTTGTTTCTTTTTCTTTAACCATGAATACACCTATATAAGTATTATATCAATCGTGTGACATTCTGGACATCGACTTCACTCACACTGGGTATTGCGCGAACCTTTTCCTCAAGCGCATCAACGCCGCCCTCTCCGTCGGGCATAAGAAGAACTGCCTGAATCGCCTTGATTCCAAAACCGATATCAACAACTTTCACTGTCTGAACTTTTACATTATGAAGCTGGCCTATTCCTTTCTCAACTGCATGAAGGTCTTTTTCTTCTTGGACCGAAACACGCATTTCAACTGCAACGTTAAATTCAACCGGCTTCATCAACACACCTTTACGGACCAACAAACCCTGATGGTGCCGAATACGGATTCTTATTCAACCTGCATTGGTTGCATCGCACAATGGTTGCGTCTGAGAATGGGTCCTTGAATGCCGCGAACAAGCGGGCTGTTTTTCCACACGAGATACATCGTTCCATGAAGTCACCTAGTATTGCAAATATCATCAAAGATGAAAATTCACGTCAGCAGTTACACTGGCGCGTAGAGTGATTTTAATGATATGTATATTTAAACATAATGGGGCAGAAGAGTTTTGGGTTTAGAGTTCCGAGTTCTACCGTATGTTACAGTCAAAATAACTGGACACATGACACCGAACACGGAACACAATACTACGCCCTCGTAGTTTAACCTGGATAGAATGTGACCCTGCGGAGGCTTTTTGGCTTAAGCGTCTCTTATGCCAAAAACCCTGGAAAAGGCATGAGGCACACCTCTTCCTTGCAGCAAGGTTATGACCTGGGTTCAAATCCCAGCGAGGGCATTTTTATTTATAAAAATGACCGAATTGACGAAAGTCAATCAGAGGGCATTTTTATTTATCACCTTAGCGTGCCCCGTTTTGAGTTTCCCGTTTTGCCTGTAATGCCTGTTTTAAATCTTGAACGTGCTCGCAAACAAACACCTCTTCTTATAAATCTTTAGATGCACTAATAAAGTGTCTCATTCTCGCAAACAACAATATCCCCATGCGTAATGAGGACAAAAAGGTGACACTATGCCAGAACAATCCCAACCTATTCCTCAATCAACTGCAGTTGTATCAACCCGCCAGGAACGCGAAATGACAAACGATCTTGTAGGCGAAGATGCAGAGATCCTTCAATTTATAGAGGACAACAAGCAAAAGATATATATTATAGGCTCCGGGGGCTCAGGAAGCAACACAATCAACAGGCTTTTTGAAATGGGAATCCATGATGTTTCGCTCGTTGCCATGAATACGGATGCACGCCACCTGCTCAAAACTCAGTCCCATAAAAAAGTAATACTTGGAAAAAAGACTTCAAAGGGCAAAGGTGCGGGCTCCGATCCTAAAGTAGGAGAAGCATCAGCAAAGGAATCGATGGATGATATCAAAAAAGCAATCGGAGATTCCTCCCTCGTATTTATTACCTGCGGACTTGGCGGAGGCACAGGAACCGGAAGCGCACATGTCATTGCCGAAGCGGCCAAATCAATAGGCGCGTTGACTGTTGCCGTAGTTACTATGCCCTTTGCTTCAGAAGGAAAAGTACGTATGGAAAATGCAATAGAAGGGCTTGAAAAACTCAAAAAGCACACCGATACGCTTATCGTTGTCAAAAACGACAAACTACTTTCATTAGCTCCTGACCTTCCATTAAACACTGCCTTTAGAGTATGTGATGAAGTGTTAGCAGGAAGCGTCAAGGGAATTGTTGAACTGGTGACAAAATCGGGGCTTGTCAATGTTGACTTTGCCGACCTTACGACCATACTTTCAAACGGCGGATTTGCAGTCATTGGGTTTGGTGAGGCGAGCATGGATGCAAAACAGGACGACCGTGCGCGAGTTGCAGTTGAATCGGCACTTAATTCTCCTTTGCTTGATGCGGACATTTCCGGTTCTGCAAAGGCACTTATCAACGTCATTGGCGGCGAAGACATGTCTTTGAAGGAAGCAGAATATGTAGTTGCAGAAGTTGCAAAACGCATTTCCCCCCACGCACATATTATATGGGGTTCGCGTGTTGAAGAGAATATTAAAAAATCATCAATGCGCGTGCTGGTCGTAGTTACGGGAGTGCGCTTCCAAAAAGCCGAACAAACGGGCGAAAAAGAGCTTGAAAATCTTGATCTTGACCTTATTGCGTGATACCTATGGATATGAAGGAAACAATACAAAAATGCATACGAATTCTGACAATTTCACGAAAGCCGACGTCGGATGAATTTGCAAAAGTTGCAAAAATTACCGCACTAGGAATGGTGGGCATTGGGCTCATCGGCATACTCGTATCGTTTATACTCACACGAATCTAAGAGGCCAAACTATGATATATACACTTCGAGTTACAGCAGGACAGGAAAAAATACTTTCACAAATGCTTTACAAGAAAGCACGCGCGGAAAAACTTGACATTTACTCCATCGTATATGTGGAAAACGTAAAGGGGTACTTATTTGTTGAAGGTGTTGATGAAAACACCGTCATCAAGCTTATCAATAAGGTAAAGCACGTAAAGGAAGTGCTCAAAAAGGCAATCCTCATAGCCGAAATCGAAAACCTCATCAAGGCAGACAAGCCCCAAGGAATCAGCCTCCAAAACGGCGATATTGTTGAAATGTCCTCCGGGCCGTTCAAGGGTGAGCGTGCACGTGTCATCAATGTTGATGAGGCCAAGGATGAGCTTACTGTTGAACTTATGGAAGTTGCAGTGCCCATCCCGGTTACGGTGAAAACAAAAATGATAAAACTCATCACCAAATCAGAGGATGTTGAGAGATAATTTTTTCTTTTTTTATTTAATGATTAATCCTAAAAAACGAAACGTATTATTATTCCGGTGCGGCTTGACGCGCCTTCACCGCGGCCTTGATTTTGGCGGTTTCGTACTTTTCAAAATTGCATCGGTTAAATGAACCCCCATCGGGGAGGGAAAGTACATCAAAACATCCACGGCCACCAGGTCCGCAATCAGGATAATTATGAGCGTTTGCAACACATTCGTCATTAAGTCGTGAGGTAATAGCAGGAGGACATGCAACGTTTGTCTTGCAGGCTTCAGTATTCATAAGCCCAGCATAACGTCTCAAAAGCCCGATGCGCCCTGAAGGAGAGTTGTCATTACGGTTTGGATCGACAAAACAACGGTCGATGGAACCAAGGAAATCCTCTTGTATATCTGCTGCTTCACAATTAGTTATTTGTTCTTGGGAAGGCGAATATTCACCATCACAATCTTGCGGGAGATCTCCCCCGATAGTAGGGGTACAAAATTCAATCATTTCCTTGACCTTTGTAACGAAATGATTTTTGATATTCTCACTTGTACCTGGCATATTCCTTGGCCCTCCAGGAATTGAGCTAAAGTAAGAACCTGAATACCCGATGTCTGCAAGATATGCCTTCATAAAATTGACATGGATCTGATAAACTGCAGCATAATTTTCTGAACCTGAATTAATTCCCTTGGCTTCAAAATAGGCAGTGACAATATCTTTTGCATTTTGAGATTGTGCATCCATCGCCATTTTGAATTTGAGCGTACCAAGGCAAATATTGTCATCAGGATCAAAAGGATCAAAATAATGATCAGGACCTGAACATGTGGTTACAAACTTATACTTTGCCTGAGTCCTCCAATTGGGATCCATTTTATCAAGAATATAATCCGGATAATCAATTACTTGCATAAGTCCGTACGCACAGAATTTTTCATTCGCGTTGCGCACTGATGGCTGCTCATTATCCTGGCAAACAGGATTATGTGTTTTAGCATCTGAAAACAACAATTCGGGTTTTGCCTGGCCTGCAAGCGCACCCGCATCTTGAGCATTAGGAACATTTCCAGGAAGATTATCTATTCCAAGCAGATTGCATACACGCGCATCAGGAATGATACTGTATTTGCATGCAGACTCTGCTGAAAATACCCTTTCCTCTTGGCCGTTAGGGCCGACAACCTGCTCGCCCGCACCAACCGATTCACGCCAGGTGATTGCACGCGTAAGCAACGGATCCAATTCATGGTCAGAAGAATAACTATCAAACGCAGAATAAATGGATGCCAAGTCTCCGCCACTTCCACAAAGGCCTTCTGGCGGGGGAGGCAAATTGCCATCATCGAGGTTAAAAGGAATTATATCTGAATTATCCGTAAGGCACGCATCACAGGAAACTGGAAGGCCCCCTGGCTGCACCGCCTCTATTCTTTGCGAGGTCCCGAATTTACCATTAACCGGTTTTTTATTAAAAAGGGAACTAAAATCCTGTGAAAGATCGCAAGTAACTCCAGGAGCTGAAGCATAAACTGAGGTAAGGCCTACAATTTTTTGACTCTGACGATCTTTGGTAATGTAATCTGCTGCATACACATTTTGTGCCTGGCATCCTCCGTACCACGCATCCTTACGAGCAGTGCTCAGCATGATTGATGAATCCTGGACAGATTCAAACGGACCGTTGAAAAGAGGGTCTGAAGCATACGGCGCCACGCCAAGTATTCCTGCACTGGGGAACTGAGGCACCACATTCCAAAACGATGAATAGGCTTCAACAATTTTCCCCTCATCAAAAGAACAACTATATTCGGGCAGATTAAGCCTTGAACGGTCAATCTGGTAATCAAAAGGTTCAAAATGCATATACGCAATAAGTGAAGGGAAATTATTTTCAGGAGGTGCAGGCTGAACATCTTTATCGATAAAACCTGAAAGCTGTGCGTATGCCGTTGAAAGTGCAACTGCATTGTTAAATAACGCGCTTGAGGGTTTTATGAGGCACGGCGCCATGTCCGATTCAAAGAGAATACTATCTTTTGAGGAAATACCGTATATGATCATGTCAGGCCGTTCATCAACAGGAATGTCACGCATGAAATCGGCAACACGCTGAATATTTTCAGGGGTAGCTTTTTGGAACGGAATAAATGCGCCTACCAGGCATTTATTCTCACTCGTTGGTTCTGCATTATAAATGGACTGCTGGGGGTCTGAATTGTCAAATCCTGAAACTGTTCGTACACGAGGACATTTGCCTCGAAGCACGGCAAGCTGCTCCTTAATCCTTGTTCGAACCTCCTCCTTCTTGAAATCATTATAGGTAATATTTGCTTCAGTACTGATAATTGCTGGCCCCGCATCTTTCAACGTTTCTGCAATCTTCTCTGAAGAAGCAAGAACCGCATTTGACTGCAAGAAATCCTGCTCCATATTCTTTGAAAAAAGAAGGTAAACGGGCAGGGTATTAATTCCAAGATAACAAGAGGTACGCCCTTGATCGGGAGACGCATACTCTCCGCCCTCAGGGGCAATAAGCCATTGTGTCGCCATGGTAAGCGAATTGTAACATAAATTATTTGCTTTTGAAAAACCTTGCATGGGTGCACCAATCATGAAGTTCCTAATCGAATGCTCAGGCTTATTATTCGAAGGATCATCATCAATAAGGCGATTCAATACGTCAAGGTTAGTTTCATAATAATCCTGGCTCGTACAACTTGGATCAACATAACATGTTTTTCCTTGCAGTGACGTAATCCCGCCCAGTATTGACTTACTGCTTGCATCACAAACAAAACAAGCACATGCGCCCGAACGGCATTCTGAATTGGTATCGAGCATGCTGCTGCCAACCTGCGTATAAAAATCGTCCTTAGCATATGCCTTATGGTAATTATTGAGCGTATCAAGACAACCAAAAATAAGGAAAAGGCTGGCAAGGGCAATAAGCAATACAGGTATCCTCATGTGCTCACGTACTAACAACTAAGAAAAAAGAGATTAAAAAGGGGGAAGGTATGGAAAACCTTCAATTCACGCTGCCGCCTGTTCATCTCCATAGCCCCCTGCGCCGCCTCTAGGCTTTCGTTTGAACTGAAGCGTGTTTGAGCCTTCAAACTGACGAACGTGGCCGCAACTTGAACATCTTCCCGAACCGACTGCGCCTCCATGACCGCAGTGACGGCACGTGTTGGTAAGTTCACGCTTGACCATGCTCTTGACTCCTTCTCCAACGCTCTTCGCTGCCTTGACTGCGCCGGCAGTAACATCAACTCCTTGGCCAGTTCGGTTTGCGATAAACGCCTTGCCAACAAGCTCACGAAGCGAATAGTTTGGTGCAACAGGGAAACCCCAAATGAAACCAAGGGGCGTCCAGTTCTTGTGAGGGTTGTCACGGTTTGTCACAAGCTCTTCCTCACGGCGAATTGCAAGCGCTTCTGCTGAAACGTTTCTGCGTACTTCGTTCTGGTATGCCTGACGTGAGATATATGGATCTTCAGCAAAGAATGCACCAAAGTTTCCAAACCTTGAAGTTGACGTAGCATAGCTTCCCAT
Organism: Microcaldota archaeon; assembly: GCA_964434735.1. GTDB lineage: Archaea > Micrarchaeota > Micrarchaeia > Anstonellales > Bilamarchaeaceae > CAYSWK01. Next base: position 99,429 of record CAYSWK010000001.1, read on the forward strand.
CGTTCCTGCAAGCTTTAAGGTGTGGCGAAGGTCAAGGTGTGCCATACCAGGGTTTGCATCACCCGTACGTGCATGTGATTCCGTACCTTTGAGGATATGCATCATTTCGTGACGAGTCACCTTCATACCTGCACCCATCACCGGACCAGTAAGGTGGCGTACGACTTCAGGGTTTTGGAAATAATTGTCCTGAAGTTTACCAATGGTCTGGAGGAAACTCATGGATGCAAATACGCTCTTCCATCGAGGAAGAGTTGGATCATACGTATGGAATACGTCTCGTGCCTGATAATCCCACCTCGAGGTTTCACCGGACATGGATTGCTGGATGCTCCTGAACGTGTTCACAAACGGCTTTGAAAGCTGCTGCGCCCCGATCATCAGGAAACCTCCCTGTGCCATGAAGCTTACATACTCGCTCTTTGAGTAATAGTTCTTCACGTTCTGCCTAACATCAAAGGTGTGGGCAAGACCAAATTGGAATACCCCTCCGTACTTTCCATGGATACCTGTTGACGTATCAAAACGGTTTGGTGCACGGTCTATTGCACGCTGCCAAACATCAAGGTAAGGCCCGTATGAATCCGCAAACGCATAGAGTGCCTCCTTATTCTTTTTCTTCATTTCTGGTGAAAGGTGTGCAAACTCCTTGTCCCAGTTAGTATTGTATATTTGCATAACCAGGTTCCAAGATGCCTGCCTATAGATTTCTGAAATCACGTTGATTTCGTACGATGCACGAAGCACATCACCCGATGTAACTAAAGACATCCGTGAAATGGAATCTCCAACCCCAAGGAACGCATTCCTTACGCGCCTAAAGGGCTCGGTATTAACTACGTCGTCAGTAAAGAAATTAACGAACGTTGGCGTACCCGGAGCAACCTGACGCTTGGGAACGATACGTGCCGTTCCATACTGCATAGGGTCAAGATAATTGCCCGTTGTTTTTGCGCAGTGGGTAAGGAGCGCATTGAAGATACGCTCACCTTCTATGCCTTGCTTCATAAGGGAGGTTTTTGCCTCCTTGATGAGCGGCTCCCAGTGAGCATAGTTAGGATCACTCATAAGCTGGCGGTATTGGGCGCCAAGCGAATGAAGGTTGAAACGCTCGAAGTCCATCTTAACTGCGTGAGGGTCGAATGCCTCCCAACGTGTGCCGTTCTGAATTGCAACACGGCCGCCAAGCGGACGGTCGTTCGGTGAAAGCGGCATGCCTTTTACGTAAGGAACAAGCGAACCTTCATAGAGCATAATCCAGGGGCGCTCGGAATGGGAAATATCCCTATAACTAACGGGCTTATCCATCCAGGCACTGAACTGCTTTTCATTATCTTTAAGCATTTTTGCAAAGCGCTCCATATCGGATTTATTCAAGGGGTTCATATCCTCGATAAACCTGATGTCGTCCTTATGTGCCGCTTTTGACTTGTCAGTATCCTCAAAGCCGCGCGCAAGTATGCCGCCCATTGCCTTGACATACATATGGAACGTATTGCGTGCGTCCGTGTAGGTGTTCTGCCCGAACATGTTGAAATAATTGTTCATTTCGGTTCCGATTGCTTTTGAAACAAGTTCCCTGCGGTATTCGCGCTGGTACTCGACTTCTTTGCCCGCACCTATTTGCTGGCTTGACTTGACACCGAACTTTGCATTGACTACGCGCTCAACATCAAGGTCATGATATTCGCGCTGACCACGGTAAAGACGGTTGTAGTACCACTGGACAGTTTCAAAGGACGCGCCTTCATTATACGTGAGATTCCAGTTGCGCTTCATATCTATTTTGAATGCGCCTGCGATGGGCCCAGTTTCATTAAAATCAGCACCACCGAACTTACCTTGGCCTTTTGCACCGATGACCCCCTGTGCCTCAAGACCGAAGACCCTGTTTGCGCCAGCCTGTTCACTGAAACCGCGTTCACCTTTTATTTTTTCCTTAGTAGTGAATAATTTTGCAACATCCTCCAAATTATTGGCCGAACCGCCGAATTTGGTAAGCCATGCCGCACCTTCAGCAGTAAGAAGCTCCTTAAGGTACATCATGTTGCGCTTACCTATCGCTTCAAACTCGCCATCGTGGAACATCGCTTTAAGCTGTTTAAGCCCTTGTGCATTCTTGGTCGGGTCAAGCCCAACAAGTGAATTAGTCATGTGAAGGTACGTACCCATAAGCACATGCTGAAGGCCCGCATCTTTTGAAAGGTGCCCACCTTCTGCATCATAAATCATCCTTCGAAGGTTCATGACTTGCCACTGTTCTTCTGAACTAAGATGGTCCTTGGCAATGGCATACTTATGGCCATCGGTAGACGCACCTGTCGCTGCATTGGCTTCATGATGATCTAAAAGATGCCTGTACAGCTTGACAAGACGAACGTGATCCTCACCCTTGTCTCCACGCCCAAGCGTATCAAGGAAGCTCTGCTCCTGGACAACTGACGCATGAACATGAACTCCGTTCGTTTCACAAAGACGACGAATCGCATCAACTTTTTGAGTTGGTGAAAGCGAATGGTCCGAAAGAACTTTGAGTATCTGCTTGTCAAGCAATGCCGTTTGGCCATGCCAACCTGCTGCTTTAAGCACGTCGACATCTTTGTAGGCAAACGCAAGCAACTGCTCCTTGGTCATTTTGAAATTGACGCCGTGCTTGTCGTATAGTTTTACAAGCATCGAACGGATAAGGTCATTGTACGCTTCCTTGTGAAGATCTTTGTACATCTGTGCCGCACGATCCTTCATCTTGTCGACTGCACCTATTGGCATCATGTCGTTTGACGTTGCGCTTGCAATCTTATGCACTGCTGCTGCAAACGTATCCCCTTTCTTTGCACGGGCAGATAAATTTGCCATTGCCTGATCGGTCTTGAACCCTGATGCTACTGCAAGACCTGCGCGAGTAACTTCACCCGCAACAGACTTAACAAAACCCCAGCCAACCCGTGCACCACGATATGCTGAATCATGAATACCTCCTGCGACTAAGGGTCTAATTGAACGATATCCTGCAAAGGGAGTTGCGGCAATACGGCTCGTAAACTGTGCCATAGTACTTTGGCCGGCAGTTACTTGCGCAAGAGTTGCTTCCATTTTAGTCCCTGCAAACAACTGGCGGATATGTCCTATTGCCTGACGTTCAAGCCCGGTGGTCGCACGTGCCTCGGCATATGCAAGGATTTTTCCTGCTTGTGCCATTTCCTCTTTTGAATAGGAACCGATCATTTTTGCAAGGTTAGTTGGGATTTTACCGCCCTCATAACCATACTTTACGGCAAACGTTGCAAGCCCACGGTACGCTTCCTTAGAGTTAAGTTCTGCCGGAGTACTCGTTGCGGGAGTGCCTGCAACTGCAATTGCACGCTTTGCTGAAGACCCTGCAATGCCGCCTACAGATTTGTTTATCTGGGCTTTTTGGCCTGCAGAAAGGCCCTTCATCACCACGGCTGAAAGACCGGCAAGTGCCGCACGGCTTTTGAGGTTTGAAGCGGCAGTTGTTGCCTTCAATTCCGTATAACCAAAACCAACTACGCTTTGGCCACCCGCAGCAAACCCTTTAGGTGAAGGCATACGGGGCGTGGTGATATCTAAAAGTGACATGGGGGACTTTCCTGACAAGTACATGCTTGCAAGAAGGAACCCAAAGAGAAGAACGGATGCAATGCATGCTACTTGGTTGACATCCTTAAATAAGTCTCTAAAAACACCTCGAAGCTGGTCAAAAGCATTTGCTGATTTAAGATCCCCACATACCTGAACAGGCGTCCCTTGGTACGTTGAACCCTTAATCTTACTGGTTGGATCGCTTGGAACGTATTGTATGACCAGATTCTTACAAATGCCCCGGTATGCATCAGAATCGATAACACACGTTGCTTCATAACGTTCAATTTCAAGAGGATTATCTGGCGACGCCTCTCCTCTAACTAAATTATTAAGTATCAGGCCATCTTGCCCATTTTTACAAATTACTGAAGCAGAGGGGCCTCCATCAGAATGATATGCGCGGATCTTTTCGGTAACGCCGCTTACAAAACAAGTAGATACAGCAGGTCGTTGTGGGTCGTTTCTAGCTGCACCAATCTCTGCTTCTTCAGTCGTAGTGCCTTTAGCGACATCATACGAATTAACTGCAACTGCCCGCTGTAAATCAGGAGTGCCTGTAACATAAATATGAAGAACGTTCACCATTTGTGAAGGATCAGAACTATCCGGTTCCTGTGAAAGTACAGGTGTGATATCTGTCAAGATATAATCTGCACCATAAGGTGCACACTGTTCAACCGCAGCAGCTATGCCGGGGAGGACAAGCAAGAGTGCAACGAATGCAACCAAAAGTTTTGTGTTCATAACGACCATCTAGATATACTGGCACGGGGGGCAGTATTTAAATGCATGGGTTGTGGAGCTTCTTGAAAAAGACAAAAAAGACAAAAGATGTCTTTTTAATCACTTCCCTAGACAAATTATAGTATGAAAGGCCAAAACCCCTTTTCAACCCAGAATAGGCAGCTGCTTGCACCCCTTGGAAGAAAGCAAGTGTTTGATGCCTGCCTTCGATGGTTACAGTCCTCGGGGTCACACCTTGCCTATGTAACGGGGTTCCCAGGGCTTGGAAAAAGTTTTCTGCTTGCATGGGCACGAGAGCATGCACGATATGAGTTATACCTTGATGTGCTCATACAAGCGGATGAAACAACGGGAATTGAGGAATTTCAAAGAAGCATAACGCACAGGATCATTACGCTCGGACAAGAGAGGTACGCTTCGCAGCTCTCAATACGCGAACAACGGTTTTTTGAAGAGCTTGCCGGAAAAGAAGTAAACACGATACTTGAAAAAATGCATGCACGATTTGCGCGCCCCGCATTCAAATTATTCATTGCTATAGACTCACCTCGTGAAATTTCAAAAGAAATACGCAACTGGATGCATGAAAACGTTGAGAAATTCCCCTGCGAAACAAAAGTACTCATTGCACAAAAAACAAATCCGCACACGCTCATCACGCAATTTGAGCTTACGCCGCCAAGCATTGAATCCTTTGAAAATTGGACCTATGATGCGCTCAAAGGAAGCAAAATTGCTATGGGTCCGGAAGCATTACGCGCAACATATGAGGCAAGCGCAGGGATTCCCGGGATCATTATTGAAACGCTCAATATCCTCTATCAAAAGCTTCCCGACCGCGAGCAACTTATTTCAAAAAACACATTTACCCTCTCAAAAGCCGCACTACTTGATGAGCTGTCTCCCCTCTTTGGAAAAATATACTCGCGGGCAACAACAACTGAAAAAAAAGTCCTTTTCTTTCTTGCAAAAAACCAAAAAGAAATTACGGCAAAAGAAATCCAAAAACAAACAAATTTTACGCAAGGGACACTTTCTAAGCTGCTTGAGCGGCTCTGCAAAAAAGAATGCATACAGAAAAAAGAACGAGGCACCTATATGATATTCTGCCCGCTTTTTGGAGACTATGTGCTGATTCGGCTTGGCGAACCGTAGGCCAATTCCCAATCTCGCTCAAAAAGGCTAGAAAGGAATGAAATTGACGAGGAATGCTCCGTAATAATTCCTATCTCGCGATTTTTTGTCAATGCGTTCTTACTCAAATTATGGGAGCCGACATACGCTTTCTTGCCATCAACAAGAATCATTTTAGTATGCGTAAGCGCACCCTTTTTAGAAACGAAAACAACAGGCACCCCTTGAGAGATGAGCGTACGGTACGCATCGTCATTTTGATAGTCCATGACGTTCTTTTCCAGTATTACTCGAACGTTAACTCCGCGTGAATGGGCACGGATAATGCTTTCCACAGCATCATCATCGGTAAGCAAATACATTTCAATTGAAAGGGAATCATGCGAGGAATCAATTAATGAGATAATTTCGCGGCCGTTTTCAGGTGAATGGATTACCTGTTCAATGGGAAAAAGAATAGAATAAACATAAAGAAAAAACACTGCACATGCGGCTCCTGCCAAAAAAGGAAACAGTTGCGCACGAAGTTTCATGTAGGCCACGGCCTAAGAATACCTTTGTGCTTTTTAAAGAATGTCTTCGCACCTTTTCTTGGTGATAGCATGGTACAAAAAAATGATGAATGTTGCCAAGGTTCCAAAGGCCCGTTTGAAGCACTCATACCGCTTCTAGTAATTCTTATTATTGGGCTTGCAGGAATATACGCAATCGGAACTTCCCTTAAAGGAGCTCCGTCTGAAACAAAAATTGGAGACATTTCAATTTCACAAAACGAACAACACTCCCTTCAAGTAACAGGAGAGGCGGCAAAAAAAGTAGCACCCGACCAATTCGGATTCAGCCTTTCAGTTGAAACGCTCGAACAGACTACAAGCGCAGCTGCACAAAAGAATGCAGAAAAAATAAATGAGATAAAAAGAGCGCTTTTGGCAAACGGCGTACGTGAACAGGAGATAGAAACAAGCTATTATACAGTTCAAAAGGAAACAAAGGGTCGATGGGTATGCCCCAAGGAAAACCCTGGATGCGAACAGTATGACAAGGAATGGGTTGAAGAGTTTATAGGGTACAAGGCAGTTCAAACAGTTACACTAAGCACCTCGCAACTTGAAAAAGGAGGCGAACTAGTTGATGCTGCATTAAATGCCGGGGCTACAAACGTAGATAACATCCACTTTTCATTAAAAAAGGAAACGCGAAAAGCAATTGAGGATGAATTAGTTGCTTCTGCAGGCCAGAATGCAAAGAAACAAGCGCAAGAGCTTGCATCAAGCCTCAACGTACAGCTTGGAAAACCGATCTCAATAACAAAAACAGTCGTATATCCTTATGAAAACAAGTACAACCGAAACGTGTTTGCAGAAGGATTGGCCGGCGCAATGGATTCAGGCACCGAATTTTCAAGCGGTGTTGAAGAAGTAAGCGTCAACGTCTACGTAACATACGAGGTTTCTTAATTTTTCTTTTTTTAATTATATAGAAATATACGCTGGTGAACCCGTGTTTGAGGAACAAGATATCGTTGTAAACAAGGCCGTGCTTAAGGCACTTGGTGCAGAAACGCGCGTAGCCATACTTAAATCACTTGAAAAACGGCAAAAAACTCCAAGTGAACTTTCAAGCGAGCTTAAACTGGCAGTGCCAACAATTCTTGAACACCTATCACATCTTGAAACTGCAAAACTGATAGAACGCCATGATGATGGGCATAAGTGGAAATATTATGCACTCACTAAAACAGGAAAACAAATCAAAAGCGGCACGCCGCTTCGAGTATTGATTCTTCTTGCAATTGGAGTATTGTTCCTTTTTACCGGTTTTATGTACGTTCCAACAATCAGCAGCCCGCAGATGCAAACAAGTATTCCGACTGAAAGCGCACAGACGATGGATGAGCCAATTGCCTCAAAAACCGCCCCGAGAATAAACGAGTATAATGCGCTTTCGCAAAACTCACTTGATGAAAATACGGCAATCGCTGCAGGAACTCCCGTTCAAGGTGAAATTGGGCTTGGTTCGGCATTACCTCCTAACGAAACACTGATTCCCATCAACACCTTATTTGCAAGCATAGGCTGCCTGGTGCTTGGACTCGGGCTCGGATACTGGCTTAAGAGATGATCAACTGCACGTTCCCGGCCGCCAGTTTTCCTGATCGCCTCATCGTTTCCAGTTTCCCGTTTTGGGTTTTCAGTTTTGGGTTTCGCTGATGCTCAGAACGTAAACTCATGAACTTCCTTGATAACGTTTAACGAAAGCGTCGTATTCGTTCGCTGCACTTCCTCAATCTTATTTATCTTCTTAATGAGTTGACTCATCTCGCTTCGGTTCTTGCATAATGCGTAAACCAATGAATCATAATCGCCCGTAACATCATAAACTGCCGCGACTGAAGGAAGGCTTGCGATTTTACGTTGAACTTCAAGAAGCGCGCCCTTGTTGATGCGGACATTGATGAATGCAGTAAACTCGTACTTAAGCTTGGTAAAATCGATATCGGCACTGTATTTTTTTATGATTCCCTGCTTCTCAATGCGTTTTATCCGCTCAATGAGTGCGGCGGGACTCATCCCAAGCACTTGCGCAAGCTCACGATAACTTCTCCTGCAATTTGCCCTCAACTCGCGAAGTATGGAATAATCCGTATCATCAAGTGTTTTATCAGAATGCATAAAATCAACCTAAACAAAACGTTTGTTTGAAAAGAATTAAAAATTAACGTTCATTTGTTTTGTAATTTTTGAATTATATTAATATATATCAAATTAATCGTCTGATTACAAAACAAATTATCTATTCAGGTGAAACCATGGATGCAAAAAAAGCAAAGGAACTAGTTGATAAGGACGGACTTGATATGGTTGATGTCAAGTTTGTCGATGTTTTAGGAACCTGGCACCATTTTACCGTACCTACTCACGAAGTACAGTTCGGGCATGACGTTCTTCCCTTTGACGGATCTTCAATCCGCGGATTCCAGGAAATAAACGAAAGCGACCTTGACCTTCATCTTGATTACTCAACGGCAATGACCGACCCGTTTTCATCAAAAACGCTCACCGTCATTGCAGACGTTCACGACCCGATAAAAAAGGTTCCCTATTCTCGTGACCCCCGAGGAATTGCAAAAAAGGCAGAACAGTACTTAGCAAGCACAGGAATTGCAGATACTATCTATGTTGGCCCTGAAGCGGAATTTTTCATATTCGATCACTTGGCATATAATTACAATGAATATTCTTCATTCCATGCAATCGACTCCGAAGAAGGAATCTGGAATGCCGGAGATGAGGACTCTCCAAATCCTGCATACAAAATGAAATTTAAAGGAGGATATTTCCCCGTTTCGCCCAATGACCGTTTCCAGGAAATGAGAAATGAAATGGTACGGATTATGGAACAGTCCGGAATGGTAATGGAAAGGCACCACCACGAAGTTGCAACGGCTGGACAATGCGAAATTGATTTCCGCTTTGACAAGATGACCCGTTCTGCTGACAATATTATGATGTATAAGTACATCGTAAAAAACGTTGCTGCTGAATATGGTAAGGTTGCAACATTCATGCCAAAACCTTTGTTCAACGACAACGGTTCCGGAATGCACACTCACCAGTCGCTCTGGAAAGATGGCAAGAACCTCTTTGCAGGGGACGGGTACGGAGACATGAGCGAAACGGCGTTATATTACATTGGAGGCATTTTGCACCATGCGCATGCAATGGCTGCCATTTTGAATCCAACGACCAATTCGTACAAGCGGCTTGTCCCCGGATTTGAAGCACCCGTTAACCTTGCCTACTCATACCGCAACCGTTCAGCAGCAGTACGTATTCCCGTAACCCCCAAGGAAGCAGTGAAGGCAAAGCGTATGGAATACCGCTCACCCGACCCTTCCGCGAATCCGTACTTAGCATTTGCAGTTATGCTTATGGCAGGAATTGACGGAATCAAGAATAAAAGACACCCCGGAGACCCTGTTGACGGAGATATTTATCGCATGTCTGAAGCACAACGCAAGAACATCAAGCAGCTCCCCGGATCATTGCACGAGGCACTTGACGCGCTTGAAGCAGATCATGCGTTCCTTCTTGAGGGCGGCGTATTCACCAAGGACTTGATCGAAACGTGGATAGACTACAAGAGGAAAAACGAAGTGGATGCAATCCGTCTTCGACCGCATCCTTATGAGTTTTACTTGTATCACGATGTGTAAATGTGCAATTATTTGATTTTTTTATTTTTCTTTTCCTACTTTAAATACTAAAAAGAGACTAGTGCTTGCCGCTTCCATTCCCATTGCCAAGACTTCCGGACCTCAAGGAAGCAAGCGCACCACGTTCAATGCTTTCACGGGCTGCAGCTGCAAGCTCACTTTCACCGCCAAGATATCTAAAGTGCGCAGCACCACCTTGGTTAAGCCAACGATAAATCGTTTCCCCATGCATCTGGATTTCAAAAGGAAAAAGAGTCATGTCCTCAATAGTGACTCCACGGCGAAAGAAATCGTACTGGACTGCAAGATACCCATTTGGCTTATCATACGGGTCGTCCTTGCATTCCTTGCCTGCATGCTTCAAATGATACAGCTGAAGCATAACTGAAGATTTTACATAATCTCCAACAAGCGTAAGAAACTCCTTAAGTTTCGCACGATAGTGAGGGTCGGTAATAATTGCTTGATTTCCATCACCAAGCAGAAACTCATCAAGCGGTTTTCCATTCACGCTTTTGATAACTACTTGCAAAGCAACCGTATCATGGAATGATTCCCAAGGGTAGTATTCGGCTTTTGAAGCGACAAACTGGCTAAAGGCGTTTGAAAACCACCAGAGATTCTCGCGTTTAAACCCTGAAAGATCCAGCGAGTCAAACTGCCTATCCGTTGTTGAACAATCAACAGCTGAATGATTAAACTCTTTTCGAATATACCGTTCGGCTTTGCCAAGAAGTTTGCCCTCATGTTTTACCGGGCGCATATGAATTTCCACTTCAATGCCGTGGGTTTGAAGCGTAGATATGATAATTTTTCTAATGAAATCATTGACAAACCGTTGAGTTTGCTGAAGCAAATGATCATGACGTGGATGTGCCTGGAATCTCCTTAAGCTAACCTTAAGCGCAGGATGAAACGCATCAAAATAATGCCCAAAAAGGTCACCTGCAAGCTGAGGGTACCCGAGCGCTTCTGAAAGCGGCGCATACGCCCATCTTCCAACCCATGCTGCTCTTCGTAAACGTACCAAAAGAGCTTCAGAAGACTCGCTTCCGTAATCATAAAATAATGCTTTTTGAATAGGTGTCCCTCCAAATTGTGCAGATAAATGGGAAACAGAACCAACGTCTATATGTGTCTGGGCAAGGTCGGCAATGCGAACTAAAAGGCCAAGATTAGTTGGATCAGTTGCAAACTCAAGAAACGTTACTCTGTCAAATCGTTCTGCAGTATCGAGTTCACGATGAAGATCGAAACCAGTCATTGCCGATTGTAACTCCCGTTCAGAAAGAAGGGAAGGAAGAACATGTCCTTTCTTAAGGGCAGCAACAATTTTATCTACTGAAAGAGTATGAAAAAGGGCAGTTGCTGCAAGCGTCCCATTGGCAACAGCACGAACATGATCTGAATCTGAAGCGTCCTGTCCAATAGAAAGTGTTGAAGGCTCAAAAAGGCCAACGGCATCCATCTTATCAAGCACGTCCTTGCCATGCTGGTATGCGCCTGGCACACTCATTTGTTTTTCAAAAAAAGTACGAGCAGTAGCATGAAGCTGTGCAAGATCCGTAAGTGCCGTTTGTCTTCGCAGTACCTGTGCCATTTCCCCTCTCTCCCTCTCTTTAATATAACCACAAACTTTATTTAAATGTAACTATTGGTTAAAACCGCATATAAATGGCTGTCCCTAAACCAACTAGTCAACCGTAACTGTCTTAATATTTACAAATTCCTTAATTCCGATTTCAGACATTTCGCGCCCCATACCGGATTTTTTTATTCCCCCAAAAGGAAGCTT
>CAYSWK010000002.1:0-65026 GCA_964434735.1 Microcaldota archaeon
CCGAACAAACGGCCTCAAGCTGCGAAGCAGTTTCAAGAACAAAAACAACATGTGAATCAAAATCATGCGTCTTAAACGACGAAAAAACTACTCAAGGGTGACCCCCATGGCATGCAACAAAGAAACAGAAGTATATTCAAGGATAGTAGGGTACTTCAGGCCGGTCCAAAACTGGAACGAAGGAAAGAAACAGGAATTCAGCGAACGCAAGGAATATGTCCCCCGGAGCTAGGAAATGATTCTTGGGATCCAAAAAACAACGCTCATCGACTTCCCAGGGAAAATCGCATGCACGATTTTCCTTGGAGGCTGCAACTTCCGTTGCGGCTACTGCTACAACCGTGACCTTGTTTTTGGAAACCCAAACCTCCAATCCCAGTCAATTGAGGATTTCGCCGCATTTCTTGATACCCGCAAAGGAATTCTTGAAGGCGTATGCGTAACGGGCGGCGAACCGACGCTGTACCCATCGCTTGAAAAACTTCTTAGGATGATCAAGGAAAAAGGATTTTTAGTAAAGCTTGACACCAACGGAACAAATCCGCTCATTCTTTCGCAACTCATTGAAAAAAAACTTATTGATTACGTTGCAATGGACGTCAAGGCAGCGTATGAGCATTATGAAACGGTAATAGGCGTCAAACGTTCGCTTGAACAAATAAAACAAAGCGTGGAGATGCTTAAAAATTCAAAAATAAACTATGAGTTCAGGACAACCGTTATCCCCCAGATCCACACTGCTGCTGAAATGAATTTGATAGGCAACTGGATACGCGGGGCACAGAAGTATTACATCCAAAACTTCAGAAAGGCGCCAACGTGCATTGACCCGAAATTTTCAGAATGGCCCTCGTTTTCTTTAGAGGAATTGCAAAACTTAAAGAAAATAATGGAACCGTACGTTGAAAACGTTTCAATACGGTCATAAACAGATTATTAAACAAAACCGAAGAGATAGGTGCATGGAAGTACATGAAGATCCGCTTGCAAAAGCGTATTTTTCAATCTGCCACAGGATAGGGCAACCGTACGATTTATCCGTTGTCAAAGGACTGCAAACGCTCATCCCTGCAAGCTTCATAGAAATACCCTTTGATACGCCTGGCCATGCACAAAAATTTGCGCAGGAATTCCACCGCTCATGCCATGAATTCGGAATTGATGCACAATCCCATAACGAAGTCGTATTCATAAGAAAAAAGGTGAACGAATGAGAAAAATATGCTTTCATGGCCACACAAGCCATTCTCCCGATTCGCTCATTGATCCGTTGCACTTGGTAAAAAGGTGCCACGCGCTCGGCTTGACGCCGTGTGTTACGGACCATAATTCAATTGCGTCATTTGGTGTTTTGAAAAAACATTTAGAATTCATACCTGGTGAGGAAATCCGTACTGACAAAGGCGACTTGATCGGCCTTTACCTTACCGAATGCATTCCCAAGCACACGCCGTTCCTTGAGGCCTTGGACTCGATAAAGGAACAGGGCGGAGTAAGCTACCTTCCCCACATGTACGATATTTCACGAAAAGGCGTTCCCGACCCGAAACTAGCATCAAAAGTAGATATTATTGAAGTGTTCAACTCGCGCTGCCCGCTTAATTCAATGAACGAAAAGGCAGATGCGTTTGCAAAAAAGCACAAGCTTCTTCGTGCAGTTGGCAGCGATTCGCACTTTTCAATGGAGATAGGAAATGCATACGTATTGCTTGAGGATTTTGACATCTCAAACCCAAAAGCACTCCTTCGTGCACTCAAAAAACCGAAAGGATTCCACATGCAAAAAGCGCCCTTTTATGTGCGTGGACCCACAAAACTTGTTTCCATGATACGAAAACCGTTCATGAAGTGATATAATGGAACAGGCAGAACCTCCCAATGGAATTTTTGGAATGCTTAAGCAATTATTCAAAGGGATATTCGGATTAATCCTTACCCTCCTCAGTTTAGGGGTCTGCGCCATTATCGGACTTGTAGGCATTTTTATCTCACCGCTCATTATCATCATAATGATACTAGGAATCGTCCTCTTCATCGCATGGGCAATGAAGAATATCCCAAAAACTACGCAAAAAAGCAAGGAAAACAATGTTGTTGATGGCTCTGCCGAATATGCAACCCCTGACGAATTCCAATCTACACAACTACCTCAGGCAAGAAAAAGGAAATAACCAAAATACGTCAAATAAAAACATATTAAAACCTCAAGTTTGAATTGAAACCATGGCAGATACGTACGAGTCGCCGCTCTCAAAAGTCGGCAAATTTATCATAGGGATATTCGCGCTCTTTTTTATCATCTTGATGCTGTTTGCGTTCTTCCCTATACAGATAATTAATACGGGTGAAGTCGGAGTTCTTTTGGAATTTGGAAAAGTAAAGGAGATCTGGAAACCAGGTATTCACCTTATGATTCCATTCATGAACTCAGTTGATATCATGTCAACACAGATCGAAAAGTTCGAAGCTGAAGCATCTGCCGCTTCCTCAGACTTACAGATCGTACGAACCACCATAACGGTAAATTATAGGCTTCCTGAAACCGACGCAAGTGTCCAAAGCTTATATGAAAATTTCAAAGGAAACCACGAATCAAGAATCATCGAACCATTGGTGCAAGAAGTAGTCAAGGCAAACACGGCCAAGTATTCGGCCGCTGAATTGATTGCAAAACGTGAGCAGCTCAAAACCGTAATAGGTGCAAACCTCAAGGAAAAACTCAGGCAATACGATATCAACGTCGTTGAAGTTTCCATCACCAACTTTGACTTCTCACCTGAATTTAACCGGGCAATTGAGGAAAAGGTCGTTGTTGAGCAGGAACTTTTAAAGGAACAGTACGAATTGCAGAAAAAGCAAATTGAAGTGCAACGCATCATTGCAGAAAAGAATGCAAGCGCAATAGGTGCAATACTTGAAGCACAAGGTGCGGCAGAAGCGCAACTCATACGTGCAGAAGCGGATGCGAGGTCAATACAAAGGATAACTCAAAGCCTCACAGACCCCTACATCAAGTATTACTACATACAACGATGGAACGGCCAGATGCCAAAAGTTTTGGGTTCGCAGGATATGATTATTGACGTAAGCACGTTTGTTGAGGAACCAAAGCCCGCGGCAAATAAATAATTTTTTTACTTCTTTTTTCATCTGAAGGAAGCCCTTAAGAATCAGGGCTATGAAACAAAAATATGTTAGACCCGGAATTCAAGATACTCAACGTCTTTTTAGAGCCTCAAAACCAATCAAAGGCACTAACTAGCAAAGAAATTCAAAAACTTGTAAAGTTTACGCATGAAAAAACAATCAACTGCCTCAAAAAACTCATTACTGATGAAGTACTCATTGAAAAGAAAAAAGGGGACGAACTTTTATTTTCACTCAATAAGAAAAACGGCCTGGTAAAAATGTGCCTTTCTGTTGGCTCCCAACCTGACTTTAAAATGGAGAAATAATTACCCAAACCACGTTTCCAATTTTCGTTGCGCACCCTTCTCTTTTACGTTCTTTTTGAGATTTGCAAGCACGTTTTCTATCCTATCATTGGAAAAGTCATGCTCATCGCACATTAACCGAATGACTGAAGAATCATCAGGCGACGTAAAGCGAAACGTCGGTTTCTCAACCGCTTCCTGGGACTTGAAAAAAAGAATCACTGTTTCAATGTAATCTTCAAACTCATACGCGTACTTTTCCTTTACAAATTTCTTAATGGAATCAAACGTCAAATGCTCCTTTGCAACTTTGAGCGCCGTCTTAGGGCCGACTCGTGGAACCCCTTCATTAAAATCAGTCCCTACCAAAATGCCGATATGAATAAGCTGCTCTTGGGTGATGTTTACCGAATCAAGGCATTCTGAAAGCTTAATCTCTTCCGGTTCTATAGTAATGTACGTATTTTGCCTTGGAACTTTCCTACGTCCGGTAATTGAAATATTACGGATAAGAACAGGCGAACCGAACAAAAGGGAATCATAGTCCTGCGAAGCGGATGCATGGACTGCGCCGTTTTTGACAAGTGCTGCGGCATATGCCTCCCCTTCGGTTGGTGCCTGAATAAACGGGATGCCCATTGCAGTAAGCAACTGCTTGCTTTCCTCAATCATTTCCGAAGTCAAACGAGATGTGCCTTGTGCAAAAGAACGCGCATCCTCATAACGCTCCTCTTCAAGCGCTTTTTTCCATTTCTCTTCTGCTTCCTTCTTTGTTTTTGCACGCTCCTCAATCGTTCGAAGCTTAAAGGGCGGCGGCGGGCCGTCAAATACGTACACGGGCTTTATGCCGTTTTCAATCAAACGAGAAGAACGGTACAAAAGACCGGAAAGATGCGCCGTTATCCTTCCCTTATAATCCATAAGCGGAGTGCCATCTTCCTGCCTGATTGATGCAAGGAACTGGTACAATACGTTGAAAGCATCAATTGCAATGATCTTTCCTGAAAGGGATGCAAGTGTGGTGGGGTGCCTAACCGTAATGTCTCCAAGATCTACACCCACTTACGCCACCGTTATTGGCATCTGCCCGTATTGCATTTCTTGCCATCGGAACAGGTTTTAACTTCAGTAACAAGTTCCTGCGAAGCAGAACAACCGAATTCTTTTATGGTATTTACATCCACGCACGTGTCAGTGAAATACTTCTCATTCACTGTCGTGGTGCCTCTCACATCAGTATTCAAACCACGGTCGCTGTCTGAACAAACGTTAACACACCTGCCGCCTGCACAGGTGCCGCCGCAATCATACCGAAGCTCAAAAAGAACGCCCTTAGGATCACAATAATATTTCTGCATAGTTCCCGGACGAGGGCAATAATCCCTTACTTGTTTTACTGAACCATCTGAATAGGTGAGTTTGACTATGCTGCGCGTATAGTAATCAACTTTCTGCTGAACGGGGGAGCACGAAACAAGCTTAACCGGCTCATTTTGAGCAAACGGGGTTGCTGCAAAAGAAACCAAAAGGTACGACCCCATCAAAATAACCAATGTAAGAAACGCGATTTCCTTTAACTCAGATGCGACCGTCATGGTGCATACATGCTCTTGATGTTTTTAACCCTTCTCCTTAAAGTCAAAAAGTGTGCGTTGCGAAGAATCTGCACCTGCCGGTCCATTGCCCGTGTCCTGTGCTCGGCGTTGTGTTTTAGAGGTTAGGGCTTGCATCTTGGATTGCGAACTTGTAGCAAGAGTGTCCTTCTTATGCTTAAGCCTCATTTGGCCTTGGATTTCAAGGAGAAGCTCCTTCATTTTCTTCTCCTTTTTGTTGGCGCTCCAATAATAATATTCATCACGAGTCTTCTTGGTCATGAAAATATGGATTTCCCCTTCACGAAAACGGCCTGCCCTTCCACGACGCTGGATAGCACGGATTTCAGAAGCAACAGGCTCATAGAAAATAACTGCATCAACTGCCGGGATGTCTAAACCTTCTTCACCGATTGAACTTGCAATAAGCGCTTGGAACTCCTCATTCCTGAACTTTTGAAGCGTCTCCTCCTGCTCCTTTTTGGTGACCCCATCCTTTTTACCGACAAACACGTGCGAACGGATTCCGTGTTCATTTAAGGTCTGTGCAATTTTCTGGATCTGGTCACGGTACTGGGCAAACACAATCATTTTCTTGTTCCCCATTGTTTTTACCAGATTCACAAGCGCTTCAAGCTTAGGATGCTCTTCTTGCGTTTCCAATTGCGTTTCCAAACGTTGCATGTTCGGTTTTTTCAAAAGCACCGCAACACTCTTGCCGTCTTTTGTTTTTAATTTCTCAACGTATTTCCTCAATGCATGGACTCCTTGTGTTTCCGCCAATTCAAGCATGTGGAGCAAATGCAAAAGAATAGTATATTGAACAATTGCTGGGAATTTCAAAGGTGAGTCCATATTAAAAATCCGGTTTCTTAGCTGCATGAACTGCCCCTTATGATTAAGAGGCGGAGGAAATCCCATGCTTGAAAGAAGCTCTGCATGCTCACGAATCATTGAATCAAGCGTGTATTTTATCCCGGCCATGGATGCGGAAAGCGCAATAGGGTGCCAATGGATATTTTGCTTATGAATATAAGGTGCCACGTCAGGGTCTGAATGCGTCCTGATTTCAATGTTTGCGATATGCAAATTGTCAAGCACTTCCATGATACGCTCCTTTTTTCCTCCCGGCGATGCAGTAAGCCCGACAATCAATGCGTTTGGAGCGTGTTTTGCGACGGTAACGTACGCATAATCCCCCACCGCGCGATGCGCCTCATCAACAATCACCAATGAAAAACGTGCAACCAAATTGCCGTTTTCGATATCATTCTGGATTGTCTGGGGGGTGCTAATGATAACGGGTTTTACGTACTCGGTCTTGCGTTTGGAAGGAGGCATTTCGCCCGTAACGAGCGAAACCTCATCATCCGAAAGCCCAAGAACGCTTTGGATTGAAAGAAGATGCTGCTTTGCCAAAGGCTTGGTTGGCGTCACCATCACGCACTGACCAAGCTTCATTTTTTCCTTGATAAGCATAAGCGCAATGAGTGTTTTTCCCAACCCCGTTGGGAGCACAACTAAGGTGTTTCCATATTCCATAATTGAATGGAAAATGGACAGTTGGTACGCCCGGGGAGTAAGATTCATCTCATCACGTTTGAATTTGTTTAGATGTTGAGGTTTAAGATTCTTCTACGCACATATGATACTATGGATCTTGAAGGAATACGAAAACGGATTGCGGCATCGCGCGAGGAAATTACCCGTGCGTGCAATGAACTTCTTCTTAAGAATCCTTCAATAGTCCTTCCTTTAGAAAAAAAGCCTTTTTCGGGAACCGTTGCCGCAATTGATTCAGGCTTTGCATCAATTCCGCTTTATGGAATGGATGTTCTTGTATTTCGCGCAAGCGGCGTCTTGTTCCCCTACGAAAACTCAAAACGTACCGGATGCACATACTTTCCAAAATACCGAACTGCTCCAAACGTTGAAACGTTCATTTCCGATGATGCGCCGCAAGCAGGAACCTTAATGCAACTTTCACGCCTTAAGGCCGAAATAATGCAGGCAATTGAAATCGTAAAAGCGCATTCACCGGCCATTATTCTGCTCGATGGCTCCATTGCGCCTCTTGCATCAGATAAGCCGTTTGAAGCGCATGAATTGTACGCGCAAACAATTCAAGCATATAAGGAACTCTATGAATTATGCAAAGGAAAAACAATCCTTGCGAGCGTGGTAAAGGATGCACGCGGAAAACGGTTTTCAAACGAATTTTTAGAGCACTGCCAAACAAGCGATTCGTTTTTCATGTCAATACTTCTTAAAGAGGGACAGCGAACGTGCGATATCCCGACAAACTCAAAAGCAAATGCAATAACAAAAGACCTTGGAATCTCCCATGAGGAATTACGTTGTATGTATGTGCGACCAAGCGAGGACACGCCAATACGCGTCGAATTCCTTTCAGGAAACGACTCTTCATACGTTGCTTGCGTACTTTGCGAATTGTGCGGCCCGTCAAAAATACATACCTACCCGCCCGTACTTATTGAAGCAGATTTGCGTGCAAAGCTTGAACCAAACGAAATTGAACAAGTTACTTATGAGCTTGAATTTGGCGCAGGAATAAAAAAGTTGAAACGAGATTCACGTCCGTTTAGATAAGGAGGATTATTTTGAACCGATTACGGTTGCTTTAGCACAGCCAGATGAATCACATGAAAGCGTCACGGGGCCGTCATTATCAAGAAACTCATGCGTACTGCCTGCAACTTTTGAAAGAAAATGAACTGGGGTTCCTGAAGGACTAATATATACAATCCCGACGTTTCCAAGGCCAGTTACAAACCAAACAGAATCAGAATCTATAGGCCCCGCAATTCGTATACCTGAATCAAACGAAACGCCCTCACCTAAAACACCGTCAAAAGAAAACGAGTTTATTGGATACTGAATAACGCTGCATGAATCAACAAGCAATGCGGCCTGAGCCGTGCATGCAAATGCACGCACGGTTTCCGGTTTGCGTCGTTTTGAAATAACCGTTCCGTCCTTTGAAAGAAGAACGGTTGCACTAGCATCAGAATGCAACGAGCACTCTGGAACGGGTTTTGGAGTTGAATAGCTTATTGCAGGTGTTGCCAATAAAAAAAGAGAAAATGCTACCCTTTTCATGACTCATTAACCTTCTTTTTATCCTTAAGGAATACGATTTTTGCACCGCCTTTCTGATGATACAAATCGTAAATGAGGGCGTACCTGTCAACCTGATCAAGCACGTCTCCTTTCTCATCACGAATAACATATTTTGAAAGAGACTGCGCAAATATTTTTTCCTCCCCCGTACGCGCAATAGCAATAAACTGGTCTCGTGTTATGCCTTCAATGCGGTATTCGGAATTAGCAAACTTAAAAGCGAGTACGGGTTTTGCGGCCTCTTTTTGTCTTTCAAGCTCTGCCGCCTGTGCCGCCTTTTCCTTGTTTCTTGCCACTATGCGTGCAATTTTCTGGTCGACAGGATCAACAACCCGTTTCTGCGCAGTAATTTCTTGAGGTTTAGGTACGCGAGTTTCACGTTCATAACTGCGGGTCTTGCCACGATCATTACGAGTGGTGACTGCAACGTCTAAAGACTCGGGACGTGTGAGATACGGGACCAGTTTTTCAACATCCGGCCTCTCAAGCTTAACGGGCTTGAGTTTATCAAGCGCAATGGCTGCCGAATCACTTAAAAGAGGAGAAGTGTCCTTTTGTACGCCTATACTTGGAGTCATTTTTGTTGGATACCGATTATAAGTAACATATTTTACATCCTCAATCCTATTTCGAAGCTTAAACGCCGCATACTTATCTGCGTCGGTACCACCTCCGGCAGAATATCTGCCCGTATGGTAATCCTCAAGCGGCGCACCCTTGTATGCCGCCATATAAACCTCAACTTTACCTGAAGTTATAAGTGAGGGATCTTTCTTGAGACGATCGAACATCTCACGACCCGTAAGCTTTTCATTCGGAAAAACAACAAGGTATGAAATCTTCGACGGGTCCGTAACATACAAAAACGAATTGAATTCCTTTTCTTTTTTTTCTGGCGCGGCAAATGCCATAATTATCACAAATTATAACAACAAGAAAATATAAAAAGGGAATGGAAACTACACATTGTAGTATTTTTCCATTTCCCACGCGCTCACGGCACGAAGACTGTCCTTATGCTCATTAAGCTTCATCTCAAGGTATTCGCCAACCAATTCCTTTGGAATGGTTCCTTGAATGAACTTCCAATCGGAATCGAAAAGTTGAAGCGCATCAAACAACGAAAGAGGCAATGCCTTGAATGATCTTTTTGCGTTCTCCTTAAGGTTTTCAAGCGCATCACCTGGTTCAGTCTTGTGCTTAATGCCATCAATACCTGCTGCCAAAACGGCCGCATATGCAAGGTACGGATTTGCGGACGGGTCTGCCCCGCCGTACGAAATCATCTTTGAATCCTTTTCGCCTTTGCGTGTTTGTGAAACCCTTACAAGTGCGTTTGAATCATTGGCGCTCCATCCTACTGTTTTTTGCGATGCCCGATGATAACTATTTGTGGTAGGCATGCAGAATAACGAAAGTGATGCCGCATGATCAAGAAGCCCACCGACATAATACCTTCCTGTTTGCGAAAGCTGCGCGTAGGAGTCCTCACTGTCAAAGAACATGTTTGAGGATCCTTTCCACAAACTTTGCATGATTGATAATGTGCTTCCTTCCTCGCCCCTCATGGGGAAAGGCATAAACGTGCTTGAACCATTAACTGCATTTGCAAGGTTTCGTACCACGAATTTAAGGGTTGAAAGCGCATCTGCCGCCGTTTTTACCGATGCCTCGTGGAGCACCATGCATTGCTGTGCGGTTGGCGCGCGGCCATGGAAATGCCTGTCGACGCTAAACCCGAAATTCTCTTCGAGCGTTTCGGAAATCTGCGTGCGTGCTGCATAAAATGAATCATACGGCTGTGCGACAAACGCACCCTTCTTTACTGCTGAAAGGGGCGATGCACTCCACCATGCTTCACGGGTGTCAATGTTGGTTCCCACTCCACGGCCAGGTGCGGTCCTGTCTTGTGCTGCCGCATCAAAAATGAAGAACTCGACTTCGGTTGCAACACGTGCGCCCTTTATCTGAAGAGCATCGAGGTTCGTTTCAACCCGTTCTGCCGCATAACGGCAATCCCGAAGGAACCGCTCGTCACTTGCATTTATCACGCTGCAAATAAACCTCAACGTGCTTGGCTCCCAAGGGAGTCGTGCCATGGTCTCGGGGTCGGGCTTAAGAAGAAGTGCCCCTTGTTCGCTTTTGCCAAAAACAGGAGAAAGGTCAGCGCACTGTATGCCTTCCTCAAACGTTTTTTCATCAATCTGCTTGCTTGCAAGCGTAATGCGATGCATAAACCCGCTTGCGTCAAAAAATTGTAAATCAACCCACTTTATTTCATTCGAAGCGATATACTTGAGTACTTCTTCCACATCAGACATAATGACACCAATTAAACATCCGAAGAACAGATATATAAATCCGTGTAAAATGAGGACGAAAAGGCACGCGCAACAGACTTTTATTTTTATGCAACGAAAATTGATGGTGAGCATATGAAATACCGAATTGATGGAACAACATTACAGACAGTTACCGTTGAACTCTCAAAAGGAGAACTTGTGTATTCTGAATCAGGTGCAATGGCTTGGATGAGCGATAATATTGACATGCAAAGCGAAATGAAAGGCGGCATGGGCGGAGCGCTTGGAAGGATGTTTACGGGCGAATCATTATTCTTAGTCAATTTCACGTGCTTAGGCGAGCAGGGCGTAGTTACCTTCGCAAGCGATTTTCCAGGAAAAATACTCGCACTTGACCTCAAAGCAGGACAAAGCATGATCTGCCAAAAGGACGCATTCTTGTTTGCAGAAAAAAACGTGCAGGTAAAGACACATTTCAGGAAAAAATTAGGTGTTGGGCTTATGGGCGGCGAAGGATTTTTCCTTCAGGAATTATCAGGCCCCGGGCTTGCATTCGTATCACTTGACGGTGAAATTACCGAAATGGAATTGAAACCCGGACAAAAACTAAAGGTAGACACTGGGTGCCTTGCCATGTACGAACCAAGCGTGAAATTCGAAGTTGAAATGGTCAAGGGAGTAAAAAACATGATCTTTGGCGGCGAAGGATTGTTCCTGGCAACCGTAGAAGGCCCAGGAAAAGTTTGGCTTCAAAGCATGCCTGCATCAAGCCTGGCGGCAGTAGTTGCGCAGTACATACCTCGGGGCTAAGCCCTTTTTTGGTTTTTTAATGAATACGGCACTCAAAATCGGACTTGCGCTTTTTGCTTCATTAGTGCTTGGTGCACTTTTGATGGGGCTTGTGCTAATGCTTGGGATAGTCTCGCTTCCGTTTTGGGTAATAGGCATCGTCCTTGGAATTGTTGTTTTTGTCATATTTGCAATCCTTCATTTTACGTACGCAGTGTATGCATTCATTGATGAGATAACAAAAGAAAAAACACAGGTAAGCGACGGATATTCAATAGGCCAAAGCAAGGAGTCAAAATAGCCTATTTTCGAGAACGGCCTTGAACGACTTCAATCTCCTTGTGCAATGACCACCAGAGGATAGTTCGGATTATGACGATAAGAAAAATGCTTACAATCTCGTAAAAAGAAGTATTAAGCATAAGCCTCAAAAGGTCGGAAGCGACAAAAAAATCAAGAGAAAGAATGATTTTTTTAATGAAGAACCGTTTTGCAGAAATATCCTCAGGGATCTTCAGTATGTCTACCTTGATAAATTTAAACAATGAAAAAAAAGCCCCATATAAGACAAGAACGGTTGCAATAATATCGAGTGCAAATACGGCACTACCAACAAAGAATTGCCATGCTTCAAAATACATGAAGGGAATTCCGTGGGAGGATTTTTATTCATGGCGGAACAAGGATAGGGTAAGAAACAACTGGCAGGAATAGGGGGGTTAACAACAGGGAACGAACGTGCTTGGTTGGACCATAACTAAGGAAGGGGACTATCTCATCAAATTGCCTACCCTAAGCAAGGAAGAGGAAGAACTCATTTCGCTTCTTGAAGGCAAATTCCTTGAATCTGTGCGTTCCGCAAAGGCGCACGGGCCTGAAGACATCAAAAAAATAATACTTGCCATTCTTGACGACTATGCAAAAACGAACGGATTCTATCTTGAACGAGACCAACGCAACTACCTTGGAACAATTGCGCATATGCACCTCTATGGTGCCGCATTCCTTGACCCGCTTCTTGAAGACTCATCCATTGAAGAAATAAGCATTATTGGCCTCAACAAACCTGCATATGTCTATATCCGCAACAAAGGATGGCTTGGGGTAAATGCACAATTTACAAACGAGTCAACCCTTGCAGAAACAATCAATAAAATTTCTCAAACACACGGAAGACGGATTACGCTTCAAAACCCCAAGCTCAACGCATCACTCCAGGATGGCTCACGACTCCATGCAACCCTCCATCCTATTTCAGAAGGGGAAATAACCATACGAAAATTCAAGGAACGCCCCTTTTCAATCCCGGAACTTGCACAAAACCAAACGCTCAACCCAGAAATTGCAGCGTTCCTGTGGATTGTCATGCAAAGCGATTCAAGCGTCCTTGTATGCGGCAACACCGCAAGCGGGAAAACAACCTTGCTCAACGCCTTGTTTGCATATGTCCCAGCAAACGAACGAATCGTTATTACGGAAGAGACGCCGGAAATAAACGTCCTGCACACGCACCAAGTACGCCTTGTTGCAAACAAAGAAATGAACGTTTCACTCCTTGATTTATTGCATGACTCATTACGTATGAGGCCCGACCGGCTCATTATCGGAGAAGTGCGCACTCCCGAAGAAACGCATGCACTTTTTGACGCGCTCCTTGCAGGACAAGCGCGCGGATGCTACGCAACGTTTCATGCACAATCTGTTGAAGAGGCAAAAAGGCGCATCATCCATGCAGGAATCCCCAAAGAGGACATTTCAACAATAAATTGCATCATCATTCAAAGAAGGATACTCAAGTACGATCAGAAAACAAAAACAAACACCGAACTCAGGCGGCTTGTTGAAGTTGAATGTTTTGGTGAACAGATTGCAGTGTATGATATAACCAAAGGAACCTACGAAATAAACATTTCAAATAACGTATATGAGCTGCTTTGTAAAAAACTTGGAGTAAGTGCGCTTGAAGTGAAAAAGGAGCAGGAAAAAAGGCGCGCGTTCATTGAAAAAGCGCCGGAAAACCATAGGGAATTCTTTGGCGGATTGCAGAAAAAATGGTACGGGGTTGCATGAAAACGCTCTTTGATATAGCAAAACGCATGCCTGCACTGATTGATTATATCGACCCTTCGCTTGAAAAAATCGAGCCCACACTTCACCCTTCAAAATATG
Source organism: Microcaldota archaeon (assembly GCA_964434735.1). Classification (GTDB taxonomy): domain Archaea; phylum Micrarchaeota; class Micrarchaeia; order Anstonellales; family Bilamarchaeaceae; genus CAYSWK01. The sequence goes on from CAYSWK010000002.1 coordinate 13,429, forward strand.
CCTCGTTAGTTATCATAAGCACGCTTCTTTCATTTGCAATCGGATATGCTGTGCTTGGTGTCCCGGGCGCAGTAGGGTTTGGAATTTGTGCGGCCTTGTTTTTCATTCTTCTTCCAAAACTTGAGGAACGTTCGCAAGTTGCGACAATGGAAGCAGAACTGCCGTACATGCTTCAAACAATTGCGCTTTTTATGAACTTGAAAATCCCTTTTGGTCAGGCGCTTGAACTTACCAAAAGCGACTCGCCCCTTGGATTGCAGCTTGGAATACTTCATTCTGAAACGATGCGGGGAGTGCCGTTTTCAAAAGCAATACTTGAACGGGTAAAGGCGATCAATTCAGAAAAAATCACGCGCGTGTTCTCACAATTGATAAGCATTCACCGCTCAGGAGCGACTGCGGATTCGCTTGAGCACCTTGCACAGGACCTTATGTTCCAAAAAAGACTTGATATGAAAGAGCATGCGGCACGCGCCTCGGTTTTTGGAATGACATTCATCATCCTTTCCGCAGTGCTTCCGACCTTTCTTGTAGTTATGGGAATCGTGGGTCCTGCAACGGGATTTGGACTTGGAATGCTTGAAATAACACTTGCGCTGCTCGTAGGAATTCCACTCATTGACGGACTTTTGGTTATTTTGATGCACAAAAGCGCACCCATCGATGTTTTCACAAAAAAGAATGATGGAAAACTCATAGGAATTGGGATCGGATGCGGGATTGCGGGTGCCCTTGCTGCCCTTGTGTTCCCCCAATATGTATGGCATGTTCTTCTCGTACTTTTTGCACTAGCAAGCATCTATGCAATACCCTTTTACAAAAAGGAAAACCACGAAGAAAAAATTCATGACCAAATGCCAAACGCACTTATGGGTGCATCATCACTTTCGCCGCTTGCACGCCCGAACGATTTTTTTGAAGCATTGAAAAATTCCTCAGGAAAGGAGCTTGCAGGCGAATGCGACATTTCCCAAAAGCAGCTGCTTTCAAAGGCATCGCTTGAATCGGTGCTGGAGGATTGGCATTCACGAATACCTGCAAAATGGATGAAACATTTTGTTGATGTTTCACTTCAGGTGTTCAACACGAACTCATTCTCAAAACTGCATACGCTTGCAGAGGATATGCTTTGGAAAAAGGAACAGGCACGCGAACGAAAGGCATTGCTTTCGACCCAAAAATATACGCTCGTGCTTGGATCGTTCATCGTTCCCTTAATACTGGGGCAAGTCATCGTGCTTGCAGGAAGCCTTTCTGAAAACTTTGGAAAAAGTGCGATTGAATTTGAAACGCTGCATGATTCCATAATCCCTGCATACCTTATCCTTTACGCACTCTTGTGCGGGATATACCTTTCCTGGCTTGATGATGCGCCCTACCGGTCAGTTGCGTATGGTGCTGCCATCGCACTCTTTTCACTTGCCGTTTTCTGGTTCTTATAATTTTTTAATAAGAAAAAGCGCTTGTTTTACAAAATGCTCATGAAATACGGTTGACGTAAGTTCCGGATGAAACGAACAGGCAAGAAAATACCTTCCTTTGGTTTTTTCCTCAAGCGCAATAGGCTCCTTCTCGTACGTAGCTAAGACAGTTACGTCTTTTTCATATGAAAGGACTTTAGGTGCCCGGATAAAAATGGCATGAATAGAACCAAGCGTGGTTTGGATGTCGGTCTCAAAACTTTCCCCTTGCGAACCATATGCGTTCCTATCAACTAAAATGTTCATCAATTCAAGCGTTTCCTGGTCTGGTAGGCCATGTTCAATATGTTTTGCAAGCATGATCATACCTGCACACGTTCCAAAAATGGCAGGAACTTGTTTTAATTTTTCAAACATACCCTCGCGAACAGTAAGCTTATGAAGAACGGTGCTTTCCCCGCCGGGAATAATAATGCCTAACAAACCATCAAGATCTTCGCTGTAACGAACCTCACGTATTTCTGCATCCACTTTAAGGGTTATGCACGCACGCGTAATCGCACTAATATGCTCTGCAACTCCGCCCTGAATTGCAAGAACTCCAAAAACAGGTTTTTTCATGTATATCCCTATGGGAACGGAATAATTAATTCATTTGCATTAGTCGGATAATCGTATTTCCCCAACAGTAACCCGTTCATCAACGCTGATAGTAATTGGGCGTTCAACAACTACTTGTCCAACTGCGTTTTGTACGGACAATACGTTAATGTCAGTCAATGCCAATAAACGTTCAGGGTTTAACGCAAGGCTTATCAAAAGAATTCCTGAATCTGCCAAAAGTCCGCGGGCGTGCCCATCTAACGTCCGCATATCGCTGCGCCACCCGCCAGGATTATTTTCAATTATTGCCGCAGCATTGCAAATATGGTGGAATGAAAGGCACCCTCCTCTTCTTGCAGGATTATACAGAAGGTCGGGAGTTGCAACAAGCACGTATCCTTTATTTTCCCGATTGAATTTTTCAACAAGTTGTACGTCATCGCCGTTAACAGATGCACCTATAAAAAGTATTTTTTGGGACGTTATTTTTCCGATTCCAATAACTTCATCACTAAAACCGATTTGAGAAAAATCATCACATCGTTGTTTTATATCAAAAACAGGCTGATCAAACTCAAGTGCTCTTGAAAGCTGCAGAATAACAGGGACGGGAACACTCGCATCTTCAGTTGCAAATTCCATATAAAAGGTATTTCCAAGTTGATCTCCAAGCTGAAGAAGTGTGGGTGCAGTTGACCTAAATAAATGACCTGCATCATATTCGGCAGATACAAGGCCAGAATTCAAATAACAGTCTCTTTCAGAAAACGCAGCACGTCTTCTACGAAGAACCTCGGCTGAACTATCATAAGCGTCTAAATCCCTATACTGCGCACGTATGGCCCCTAAGGTTTGCATATCAAAAAGAATCGGCCTAACAACTCCATCAACTGCACGGCTTCCAAAACCATTTGCAACTGCCATCTTTGCCTGAGCGTCCAAATACCGCGTATACCCGCATCCTGAAATTTCGGGGTAAAAAAATTGGCCTGTGATCGTTTGAGAAAACCCGTCAAATACCTCACGAATCCGTTCCCTGCCGACTACGGGCAGAATCCAAAGCGCGGCCTGTAAATCAATTCCTTTGCGCTCAAGATAACTTTGAGTATTTTTTGAAAAAGTTGAAAAAAATGCTTTTTGTACTGCTCTTTGCAATTTTTGTAAATCCTGCTCAAACGTTCCGTTTAGGTACACAAGCTCGGTTTGTGTTACCCCGACTCCTCGCGATTCGCCAACTAAAGAAGGCCTAATTGCAATAACTTTTCCGCGCAATTGTTTTGCAATAATTGAAAGAAAAGACATCTGTTCAGAAGTAAAATCAATGGATAATTGCAAAAGAAATTGATCGTGCCCATCTTGGCTTAAAGCCCTAAGCTCAGGCAATTTTGTCCGCATACCGTAAGGCCCTTCCATAAAACGATCAAAAAATCCCGTTTGAAGCACAAACCCGTTTGGTGGAAGACGAGCACCGGCAGCGCAAATCTCATCTGCATGGGAATAAACCGTAGTTACTTTATCCCCGTCTTGTCCTCCGCCATATTGTGTAGGAAATTTTTCCCTGCGTAAAGCTGAACGTAAAAAAATACCCAATCTCTGCATATTATTTATTTTGGTTAAATATGTTTATAAATGATTATTTTCGTAGTTTTTGTGCAAGACAGACAGTTTATTCTAAAAAGTAAAAAAATCAATGACTTCGCATGCGCCCTGGTTTTGGTTGAGGTCCCGCAAGAAGTTTTGCCGCATCTGATTTTGGCTTAACCATTACTTTAGTATCAGTGCTATACAGGTGCCTTGAAGCAGCGCCACCTTGAACGAGAGGTATGAGTTGCGTAGGGTCGCCTTGTTTACGCTCTTTTTTCCCAGTTGTAAGTTCAACTACCTCTATGTGCGTACGTTCAGCATTTGAGCGTGGAACCAAATACAATTTTGGAACCGAAGGTGCACTACCACGGATAGTAACCTGTTCAGTGGTGGTAAAATATATGCCCAATCCTCGAAGTTTCTTTCTACACGGCCCATCAGGACAAAAAAGAACACCAATATGGTGAATTCCATTAACTGTTGCTTCCAAAACAAATGCTTTCATATCGCCCATACTAACCCACTCTCAAAACGAATAAGAAAGAAAAGGATTTAGAAATTGAGCTGTTGAGCAACTGCTGCTGCCTTTTCGTTTGTAATCATCATAAATGAAATGCAGTCCCAGGTACGCTTAGTTTCATCAAACTTGATAGTTGCAACGAGCGGATAGGGCAATTTCTTTTCGATGTGCTTTCCTGCGCTCACAACATCAAGAATAGGGAATAATTTCATAGTGACGTTAAAGTATGCGCTCCAGCCATTTGTACGGTCCTGAACGACGACTTCTGTCGGATCCGGGAACCCTTCACCTACGATATCCTTGACACGAAATTGCATTGTTGAATGCTTTGAAAGTTCTTGGGTAACTCGAGGGATGATGATGCTTTTTGCCTCATCCCAGGTAAGCTTTGGAATTTTTACTGTTTCTTTAATCATTCATACCACGTCCGGGCTACTACACAATAGTCAAATGTTTATAATGCTTCTTGCAAAGAGGATAAAAACAAATGCACTGATTTGCACGCTCTTTTTAAGCCTCTCACTTCTCAAGTTATCTATGAAAGCAGTCATACTTGCAGCCGGGGAAGGAACGCGCATGCGCCCCTTTACGTATTCAAGGCCAAAGGCGCTTGTCCAGGTGGCGGGAAAACCTATACTTTCCCATATCCTTGCCGCGTGCAAAAAAGCAGGAGTAACTCAGGTGTGCATAGTGGTGCGCCATCTTGAGGAACAGATCCGCTCATATGTTAAAGAGGAATCTCAAGGCCTTTCAATCACGTGCGTCAGCCAAGGAAAAGAGAACGGGACTGCTGCCGCACTTTTGGCAGCATCCAACTTTTTAGATGATGATACGCTCGTGCTCGCTGGCGACGGGCTTGTGGATTCTTCAGTGCTTACGCAACTTATTGAATCACACAAAAAAGGAATCACCTGCGGATTAACTGAGGTGAAAAACCCTTCTGCATACGGCGTTGCAATAGTGAAAAATGAATTGATTGAACGCTTTGAGGAAAAACCCGCACACCCAAAGTCAAACCTTGCAAACACGGCAATGTATGTTTTCGATGCCGAATCGGCCCAACGCGCAAAACAGGTGAAAAAAAGCCCTCGCGGCGAGTTTGAAATGACTGACCTGCTTGTAGGCGCACGTGCAGTAACCATCAAAGGCATGTGGTTTGACGTTGGAAACTCATGGAATTTATTTGAAGCAAACGAACTTCTCTTAAAATCGATGAAAGCAAAAACGGCTGGAAAAGTCGAGAACTGCCGCATTGACGGAAAGCTCATTATCGAAAAGGGCGCGACCATTGTTGACAGCACTATTGAAGGAATGGTATACGTTGGTGCGGATACGCACATCGGACCGCACTCGTTTTTGAAAGGTGCAACTTCAATTGGAAAAAACTGCGCCATTGGCGATTCCACGTCAATCAAGAACAGCATCCTTTTTGACCACGTGAACGCAAAACACCTTTCGTACATTGGCGATTCGGTGATTGGTTCAAACGTCAATTTTGGTGCCGGAACGCAAATTGCAAATTACCGCTTTGATTCAGGGCAAATCAGTGCCCAAACAGAAAAAGGCCTCATCCCTACGGGAAGGAACAAGCTTGGCTGCTTTGTTGGCGACAACGTCAAATTCGGCGTGCTTTCCTGCACGTTCCCCGGCATCTCTATAGGGGATAATGCATGGATTGGCCCGGGAACAGTCGTTTCAAAAAACGTTGAGCGCAACACGCACGTATACGTAAAACAAACGCTGCAGGTTGACAGGGTTTGATTACGTGGATCCCGGAATCGTCTTTGCGCTCCTCTCACTCATTGCGTGGGGAACCTCTGACTTTTTGATAGGGTACGCAAGCAAAAAAATCGATGAAATTACTACGCTTTTGTATGGTAAGGTGGCTGGTCTTCTTGTTGTTCTTTCATTTGCATTTGGCCTGGAAGTACCACTTGTTGCGCCTTCTGATTTTAATGGATATGTCTTTCTTTTTAGCGCCGCACTCACCACAACGGTTGCGTGGTTTTTGTTTGCGCAAGCATTCAAAAAAGGCCTTATCTCAATTTTAAGCCCCATTGGAAATGCATGGGGAATTGTAACGATTGCACTTGGCGTTATGTTCCTTGGCCAATCAATCAATGAAAAAATACTTCTTGGAATGGTGCTTGTCCTAGGGGGAATGATTGTAACTTCAATTAATTTCAAGGAAATCGGAAAACACGCGCGAACATCAGCACTTTTTTTTAACGGAGTTCCTCAAACAATTGTTGCGATGTTTTTATGGGGGATTTTTTTTGTTTTTGTTGACTTGAGCGTGCATGCAACGTCATGGATTTCATTCGTTGTTTTCTCAGAACTAATTTCCATAGTTTTGATTCTTATATATGGAATAGGCAAAAAAATTGAATCTATAAAAAACGTCCCATTGCGCGTGTTTGGATTTGGAGTCGCAAACGCACTTGGTTCAAGCTTCTACGGGCTTGCACTGCTAACGCTTCCCACCACGGTTGCGGCACCCATTGTAAGTGCGTTGCCCTTGGTCGCAGTAATGCTTGCACATTTTGTGCTTAAGGAAAAACTTGCAAAAATTCAGTATCTTGGAATCATTGCCGTTGTTTGCGGGATTATCATTCTTTCCTTATAATCAATAGTTTCCTCTTAATACTAATTCGACCTGTTCAAGAGCCCCCAGTAAAAGAAGCTCCTCTGATACAAATCCGTATTTACGGACAGTTTCATAACTACCAAGGTAATTTGAGCCATGGTTAACGTCTAGCTCTACAATTGAATTAAGAGAGGCAAGAAGCACGTCGTAAAGGCCATGAGCATCTGCGATGGCTAGAACATCAAGAAGCGCAGATTTGTCTTTAGATAGGCATTCGCACAATTTTCGTGCAAGCTCCCCTGCCTGTTCAGGAGCATATTCTCCTGCAAGGACATATGCTCGTTCAAGGAACACCTTTCCCTCCTTTTGGGCAAGTTGTTCAATTGCACGAATGATGCGGGGTGCGAGTTCAGTATCTGGGGCACCATCATGATTGATTAATATGCCCTTGATTCTTAACTCGAAAATCCTCCTGGCTAAATGATATGGAGAAGTATAGGGGGGGTCAAGAAGAATACGATCTATTGCTTCTATCGAACTTGTAGGTATGTGCGTAATTGGCGCATGTTCTTCTTCGTAAGGAGCTTCCACAGGGGATTTTCTTTTTGCAACGCGTGCCAAAAGAGCTGTAGATCCATTGTTGATAATTGAGATAAGCGCTTCATGCACCTCAGGATTATACTTTTTTTCTTGTTCATAAAGTGTGCAAAGGCTTTTACGTGCAAATGCGACGAGAGCATTTTGTATTTCATATAATTGTGTAAGAATATGCCCCATCTCAAGAGTCATGGCAATTGAAAACGAATAGTCCTGTTGCGGATAACGGGATATTCCTATTTGCAATTCTCTTGCCCTGAATTCAAGAACATGAGCCGCCGCATCACGTACTGGATTTTTTCCAAAACGCCCAAGCCATTCCTTGAAATTTTTCCCCTCAAGAACGGCCCGCTGTAATTCCTGTGAAAGGTAAGGATATACCATTAATAGTTGAGGATATGCGCAGGGAATTTCAGATTTTCCAATCCATTTTTGTGCAACGCTTTGGGCAGGTTCGTGCATATCAGGATCGCGCATAAGTACTTTTCTAAAAACAGTATGTAACTCTCTGTCAGGACATTTTGCCATTAATCTTTCTAAAGAAAATTGACCGTGGTTAGCAGTAAGAACGATTGGTTTCATGTTGTTTCTGATGTATAGATAAGTTTAAACTCCTTTTCCAAGGTAATTACCGATTGCCTGCACGATGAGGATACGCATAAGGACGATAGTGAGGAACATCGAGCCGAACACGGCAAAATCAAGGTTTGCAACCGGATTGATGAATATGTTCCACAAAAATACGAAGCCCATAAGAATAAGCAGGAAAACAAATGCGTTGCTTGCGGCCAAGGCACTGTTTGCCGCTTGAGTTTTATCTGAAAGATAATCAGTCTTATTTGAACTCAACCCAATTGAAAGAAGCATAACTATCGTCAACCCGACAGCGCTTGCCTTCATGCTTTGGCGGTCTGCGAACGTGCCATACACAAAGAAAAGCACGGCAAGGCTAAAAAGAAGAATAAGATAATGCTGCTTTTTCATACCATGCCATCTTCTTGCAAATTTAAAAATAAAACTATTAGCGTTTTTTGAATTAAGAAAAAAACTGTTTTGAAATATGCCCAGGATAAAGCTTTTTAAATACAAGAGAGTAAGTTCCCCCGGTGAATTTATGATTAAGAAAGGACAAGTATCTACGGAATACCTGATTATTCTGGCCGTAGTATTAGTTATTGCATTAGTGGTTGTCTTCTTGGTAACCCAAAGCAGCGGCGGAGCATCAGCAACTTTGCAAACACAAAGTCAAACAGCATGGCAAAGCGCACAGCCCTTGGCAGTTACGGCAGTCAGTGCTTCAGGAACAACGTTTGGAGTTACTATGAAAAACAATGACCTCCAAAAAGTCACTGTAACCGGAGTCACAACTGATTCAACGGATGATTACGCAGTTTCAACAACCTTCAACCCTGGCGAAGAAAAATCAGTCACGTTAACACTCTCGTCAGATTGTGGTGCATTGGGAACACAGCTTCGTGTCCAAAACGTATCGATTACCTACACGAAAGGATCAACCGCAGGCCTTAAGGAAACAAGCGGCTCACCCTTAATCGTAACGTGTGGATAAACTCTTTAATTTTTTCTTTCTTATTTTTATCATGGAAGACGCACAAGAAATCCCCCGCGCAAACAGGTTCTCATTCTTAGGCTTTGAAGCTCCAAAAACAAAAAACGGGCAGCCAGGCATAGAAGCCATCCTTAAAAAATCAAAAACAATCGCAATCGTTGGCCTTTCAGACAAGCGCACGCGCGACAGTTTTATGGTGGCAGAATACCTTCTAGGGGCAGGGTACATGATTATTCCCGTAAATCCTATGATCAAGCAATGGGAAGGAATTGAAAGCTACCCGAGCCTTTCTGCAATTCCTGAGGAAATACGCATTGACATTATTGACATCTTTCGTACGTCCGATGCAGTGCCTGGAATTGTGGATGAGGCGCTTTTACTTAAGCAAAAACCCGCATGCATTTGGATGCAATTAGGTGTTGAACATAATGAGGCAGCGCAAAAGGCAGAGGCTGTGGGAATCACAGTTATCCAGAATCGCTGCTTAAAAATTGAACACCTGAAGCTTGGATTTTAACATAGTAATTAATAAAAAAACTAACCCGTCGTATTGACGGCAAAATCGTCAAGCTTTGAGGTTGGCAAATCCTCATCAACAAACGGCGTATCCTCAAGCGGAGTTTGAGTGGGCACAAACTTTGGAGCTTCTTGAGTTGGTTTAGGATTTATCTCCACTGTATTTATGGGTGAATCTGTTTTGGAATCCGCGTCTTTTTGCGATTTTGACTTTACCGACAGTTCAAGGCACCCGAAAAGAAGCAGCAGTATGCAAAATATGGCACATATCGTTTTCATTGTATCTCACCCATAACCTGTTCACGGACAGATTGAAGCTCCTGCTGATAATATGCAAGATAATGCTCGTCTTCACTTAAAACGTCCTCACGGACACGCGCAATGCGTGCAAAAACTTCCTCGTTTTTTACCCCATATCCTTTCAAAAGGGATTCCATATCCGCAAGCTCAAAAAGAACCCATGCCCTCTTTTTTACCTCCCTTAATTCAGAACGTGAGAGCTGGCCGCTTACAAACTGGGTTCGCATGGATTGCATTTCAAGAAGCCTCGTTTTCATCTCGTTAGTTGGATAACCGTGCGAAGACAGATAATCGATTCTGCCTTGTGCAGATTGTTCCCACTTTTGAATTCGCTCGATGTGGAGTGCGTTAAGCCTGCGTGATGCATCTGCAATGCACGAACCATACGTATGGTCTACGGCGTCAACATTCGTTGAGATTTCGGCCTTCGCGTCGCCCAAATCTTTGTAGGTATCCTCGTGTTTAAGATGATTAAACTGGTGCGCAAGAAGCTGCACTTCGCGTACAAATAAAAGTCCAACGTCGATAAACTGCTGACGGTTTCTTGATGCCGCCGCCACATGAAGTGCATCAAGCGTCTTTTGACCTTGCGGAGTTACCTCATCAAACGTAATGTTTCGTTCATGAATGACGGTAAAAATAGGGTCAACAATGCCCAATGCACACTTTGCAATGCCCGTATGGTATTCCAACTCATCCTGGCTAAAAACAAGGCAAGCTAAAAGCATAAAAACAACAAAGGATTTAGAGATGCGAGACATAATGAACACAAAACGGCGAACTTTAAATCAGTTGCGGGTACGCGGGCAAAGCCAGGCCGAATTCCTCATCATATTTTCCCTTGCAATTTTCATGGTGTTTATCTTAAGCGTCCTGTACAATGCATGGAATCTGACGGTAACCCAAACAAAACAGTCTTTTCGGGCCGCGGAAATAGCAAACACCGTTGCGTTCGCAATAAACAATGCGTACTTCTCAGGCAATGGAACCGGAGTAAACATCAGTATACCCTCCCAGGAAGGGCTGACAATAGTAATTGATGAAAAAACCGTAACCGTAAATTCATCAGGCGCAGTAAGCCAATCCCAAATAATCGCAGGACCCGTTGATGCGACACGCATTTCTTCAGGCCAACGGTTTTTCTACAACAGGGACGGGACAATAGAGGTGTCATGAGTGGATCCGTTAAAAGTTTTGAGTCGCGAATTTTGGGTTTCGTGTGTTAAACTTCCGCATAAGGATTCAAAATGCAAAAAACAGAACGCAAGATACAAAACTGAAAACATTCACAGATCAACTCGCGGCCAAATGTGGTCAACGGATTTTGCAGTATCATTAACCATTTTTTCCATTTCGTTATTGCTTTTTTTCGGCCTTTTCCAACAGGTGACAACCCGTTTTGACAACTGGTACACCTACCAGGTTATCCAGTACCATGCGCATATTTTTTCAAATCAGCTTCTCCTTACGCCTGGAACGCCTGCAAATTGGGAAACAAGAGGGATCAATTCAAGCACCCACCTTGGCCTTGTAAATGAAAGAAATGTGCTCGTGCCTTCAAAACTTGATTCCTTTTTCAACGAAAGCGCATATGACATAATACGGGAGAAAAACAACTTCCCCTACCAATTTACCATCAACGTGACTTCGCTTTCACGCAATGAAACAATCCTTGTTCTTGGCAATGAGACTGACAGCAACAACTCGGCGCCCGTGCAACGGATGGCGCTTTTGAATGACACCCCTGTATGGGTAATCATAAAGGTGTGGAAATGACTGATCCGTGGAACGTTTTGAGAGTACCCCGGCACAAGGGAATCATTTTCAGCATCGACAGCATCATAAGCCTACTCCTTTTCCTTATTGCGCTTGTCATCATCTCCGGTTCATTGGTTCCGAATACTCCTCGAACTACGAGTATCAAGGATCTTGCATACGACATCCTCAGCGTACTGGATGCAAGCGATAGGTACGAACAATACATTGAAGGGGACTCAAGCGCAATTCGCGACCTCCTCACCAATACCCCGTCAAACGTATGTATGGATATACAAATTACTGAATATTTAGGAAACACGAGCGTCGTAAGCAAGCCAAACTGCGGAGGATTTACGCGTGAACTCCAGTCTACGTACAGCTCATTCGCGTATGGCGGAAAATATTATACCGTGCAATTGTTAGGGTGGGAACGATGAGCACCAAAAAAGGATTTTTCTATTCAGTTATGATGATTGCGATCATCTCCATCCTTGCAGGGTTGTGGCTTGATTCCCAGCACGCAAGCAACCGGCTTGAACGCGCCTTTGAATCGCAGGAAGGCGCACTCTTTTTGGCATATACAAAAAATGAGCTGTTTCAGGACCTCGCAGAAGTTACGCAAGTACGCGTACATTCTGACGGCACCCGGATAAAAATAAACGGCTCGCTGCCAGCATACAACCCTTCGCAGGCACTTGAAGATTATAACACCTTTATCCAAAACTGGACTTCAAAAAGCCACATAAACCTGACCCTTGACACGTCAGCACTGGAAGACGGAGATACGGACATAATGATATACAACACAACCGTGCGGGCAAACTACAGCGATACGCCTTCGAACATATCCCTTTCAAACCTGACAACCGACTACCTTGTCATAAACATAAGTGCGCCCTACGAACGGCTTGAGGTAGATGATTTTTCATTTGGCGCAGGCAGCACCAACCTTACGTTTGTATATACTGATTCAAACGGAACGGTTGAAGAAAACGGAATGGTGAACCTTGCAAATTCAAACACGGCAGAAGTGACGTACGTGAACCACAAATCAATAATTATACGCATCATACCTCAAAAAAGGCTTGAGATACTCAGCAATGTTTCAGATGGAACGTGGGAAATCGAATACAACAAAAGCCCCGATGATATAGGCGTTATGGGATACCCTGTCGAACTAGAAATGTTCTATACCCAGGTAACCTATAATGGCGGAGTCTACAAATAACCCGTAAGATTACGTTTTTAAGCATCGCCTTCCACTATAAGATACATGAAACGGGAGGAACTCCTTGTGCTTGGGTTAGTTTGTCTTATCCTGGTACTCCTAAGCATAGTGTCATTTTTCACAAATAATGTGGATGAAGGTAGCGCACGCCAATTTGTCCTTGAAGACCTCAAATCCCGTTTTCCGTATGCGGATGTTGAAATCATAGAGTCAAAATCTGCAGTAAATAACGAAGGCAAAGAATACTTCTCGATAAAAGCAAAAGTAACTACTGAGGCACAAAGCGCATGCCCGCTTCGAAGCCATTACTATTACAGCTATCCTGAGCAAAATTTTGTACCGGCACCCGCAGACCACATAACAACCCCCGAATGCAAAGTATGCAAGGAAACGCCCTGCATCATCGCATTCCCTGAAGAAGCGACAATCGCATCACACACGTTGAGCGGAACGGAACAAGTAAAGGAGTTTGTAAACTCCCATCCCTACTCCAATCATTCGGTTACGAACAACGGCTCGGTTTTCATAGTTTCCTGGTTTGATACGGAACAAGGATATAATGTAACAATAAGCCGTTCAGGAAAAGTATTGTCCGTTTTACCAAGGTGAATGGTTGCTTGAGGAACTTGCATCCTACTGCCCGCTGGATTCAATCACCGAAGGAATGGCAACGATATCAAATTCATTCCGTATAAACTCACTTAAAGTCTCACCGCTTGCGTTTGAAACGATAAGCGCCATCGAAAGAAAACAGGTTCCTTGGTACCCTCATGCATATACGTGCAGCAAAAAAATTGAACTTGGCAAAACATTTGAATTTTTTCTTGGCTATATTCATCCCCAAAGCCTTGGCTCAATGGTTCCTCCATTAGTACTACATCCTAAACCTGCAGATAAAGTGCTTGACCTCACGGCAAGCCCGGGAAGCAAAACCTCTCAGCTTGCCATGATGATGGAAAATAAAGGAATCCTCATTGCCAATGATGTACGCGAACGCGAGGCCGGGCTCATCGGAACGCTTACGCGCCTTGGAGTATTCAACGTAGTTGTTTCAACAAAAGATGCACGGACCTGGCCAATCAAGCATGAATTTGACCGGGTGCTTCTTGATGCCCCCTGTTCTGCGCTTGGTTCAACACTCAAATCATGGAAACGGTTTTCGCTTGAATACTCCCAAAAACTTTCAACCATCCAATCAACAATGCTCATACGCGCATTCGATGCGCTTAAGGACGGGGGGACGCTCGTGTATTCAACTTGTACCTTTTCCCCCTTTGAAAATGAAGTGGTGATTGCAAACCTGCTCAAAGCACGCGACCATGCGCGTATAGAAAAAATCCCTCTTGAAATACCGCATGAAAACGGATTGAAGGAATTCGGCGAAGGGCTTGAAAAAACATGGAGGATATACCCCCACCATCTTCAAAGCGAGGGATTCTTCGTAGCAAAAATAAGCAAGGTGCAGCCATGAAAATAACAAAACCTGCAGAACTTGAAGAATATTTGCGCGTACGATTCAACTTAACGCTTCCGACGTACCTTGAACTATCCTCAACAGAACAGCACGGCATCCGCGTACACACCAAGCACGTTCATGGCTCAAAGGCATGGGGCCTCAAAGGAATCCGTGCCTATTCAAAAAAAGACGGCCTAAGCACCTGGCTTATCCAGGCAATAGGAATGCATGCGACAAAAAATATGGTTGCGGCGAATAAGGAAGAGGCGCTTCTTTTCTGCGAGGGAAAAGAATTCAAGAAAAAACTGAAAATGGAAGACGGCGACGTCATTGTTTCTTACAAGGGACATATTCTTGGCCTAGGGATCTTCAAAAAAGGAATAATTACGAGTAAAGTGCAGGGGAAACGTGCTCGTGCCATTTCAAACGACCTTCGGGCCTATCCAGGTAGGAATGTGTAAACGATTAGCTATTATGTTATCGAAACCATGCTTCCTACTACCAAAAGTGCAAACCAGAATGCCGCCAGCGCAAACGCAGCAACAAGCGGGAAATACTTCAACCCATACAACGGCTTACCTGTTGAAATGACGCCGTTAAGTATGCTTGAAAGGAGGGCAGTTATGATAAGTGAAATGATTGCCGCAAACCTCATCTCTTCAACCGTAACGGGCAATTTCCCAGCAAAAATAGGAACCGACTTGCTGATGGAACCGATGCTGCTTATACCTGATTGCTCCTGAATGGAAGAAAAAAGGTTTAAGAAACTCACTGAAACCGCAAGCAAGAAAGGCATGACGATAATGACAATAAATGCAAGGAAAATAGTGTATGATTGAGTCTGCATAACCAGCTCCTGCTTGAGCTCGCGGATTCTTCGTATTTCCTCCGCGTTTGCGAGCAAAAGCTTTGCAAGCTGTCCGCCGCTTCGTGATGCTTTTGAGAACAAATCAATAGAGCGCTTGAAAACTACGGAATCAAACCTACCTTCAAGCATGCGCAACACTTCCACGAGTGAGGTACGCGCACTGACCATAGCACCAACCGAATGAATCTCATAGTACAATCCCTTAAATTCCTCACGGTTGGCACGCATAAATGCATCATAGGGAGTCATACCTGCACGTAAATTCGATGCAGTAATAGTGAGGAATTCAGGAAGCACCTTTTCAACCTGTTCCGTACGGGAAACCTGCTTGAAGAAAAGAGAAACGTATTGAAGGAAGGTAAGGAATAAAAGTGCGGCAACAAACATTCCTGCTGCAATTAGGAGCGTTTTTGTTACAAGATATGCCCCAAGAGAGATAAGGAGGGAAAAGAAGGGAATGAAAAAAATCCGCTTGCCGATCCACTGGTCGGCATCCTCATATATACCCAAACGGACAAAACGGGCCGACGTGCTTGCAAGGAATTTTTTATTGATTCGGCCAAGGTTTCTAAACGCCATATTATCCCCCTATTACCTCAGGCCTGCTTGTTGAAACAAAGCCGATGATCGCAATTTGCATAAATACGCTGCCGCCAAGCAACAAATAGATAGTCGTTGCATCAATCCCAACTCCGCTAAATGAAGAAAGCAAAATCAAAAACGTAATTCCTAATGAAGGTACGGCTGCCGCAATCATCATGTAAATGAGCATGATGAAATTAAGGCTTGCCGAATAAGCCTTGATGTCTGCAAGAAGCTTTTTTTCAAGGGCGTCTATGACGCTTACCAATGAAACATTTACCTTTGCACCACTTTCAAGCGAATTGACAACCTGCCACAGACTACGCTTAAGGAATTCATTCTTGCTTTCGATGGCAAGATGCTTAAGGCTTGCTTTTTCCGAGTATCCCGACTCAATTTTTCTTACCGCAGTGTTAAAGTCACGTGAAACATACCCGTAATCGCCAATGCTGATGTTGCGTATTGCCTCGAAAAGGGTAAGGCCGCTTTCAATCCCCATCGTGACCTCACGCAATGCAAAAAGAAGATCCTTGTTCTGCTTTGCAATAATTTGATTGGCAATAATCATAGGGTATACTA
The DNA here is from genome assembly GCA_964434735.1 of Microcaldota archaeon. Classification (GTDB taxonomy): domain Archaea; phylum Micrarchaeota; class Micrarchaeia; order Anstonellales; family Bilamarchaeaceae; genus CAYSWK01. Next base: position 29,595 of record CAYSWK010000002.1, read on the forward strand.
GGTGAAGTAAGAAAAAAAGAAAAATGAACCCTGCTGAAAAAAGAATGCTTCGTAAAACCAAAAATTGCAAAGGGTTAAGCTGCAATTCAAAAAATGACGTTTCTGCAACAGATACAAAACCCGCATTTTTGCTTACAAGCGAAAGCACAACTGGCTCCGAAGTAAGGGGAGTTATGACAAAAAGAACAAGAAAAATAAGAATGGCAAAAAAGAACCCGTAAAGGCAGGATGAAAGAAACGAAGCAGCGGCATACTGCTTTGCAGTAGTATGAATTTCAAGGTACTCAAGCTGGAAATCAAGTTCGGGGAAAAACTTAAGAAGACGATTAAACGGAAGGCGCATCACCCAGGTTCCCTTAAGCCGGGCAGGGTCAACCAAAAGAAAGGGTATTTTCATATTATACCAGCTTCTTTGCGCTCTGGTTCTTGCGGGCGGCCTCGATAACCTCATCGGGGGAAAGATAGTACTTCTTTATGATTTCACCGACCTGGTTGATGTCCTCAATCTTATTTTTCACCATCCATTCAAGAATGCCCTTTTTCTCCTTCTGGTCATCATAAATTTCCTTCTCAGTCATACCTGTGTGAAGGTTTATGTTTTCAATATAACGATGAGGAGGTTTTACCATTTGGAACTCGTCCTGCCTTGCACGCCAGACAAACACACGATTTATTTCCGGGCCGTTTGCGCCAGGTATAACTTCAGAAATTTCAAGCGTCCTTCTTAAGTTTCTTCTTCGGTCACGGAACTGCACCATGACCAAGTGGATGTCTTCAACTTCAGCAGGAGGGATTTCTATTGGAGGCTCAGTGAGACGCTTAAGCATCTGGCTTCCCGTATCGGCGTGCATGGTCGCGTAAACTGAATGCCCCGTGTGCATTGCCTCGAACAGGACCTCGGCTTCGCGTTTTCTTCGCACTTCGCCCATGATAATGCGGTCAGGGCGCATACGTAATGCATTAACTACCAAGTCAAGCATCGAAACCTCACCCAAACCTTCAGAATTTGCCGCACGAGTTGCCATAGGAACCCAGTTCCATTGATAATCTGGAAGAAGCAGTTCACGCGTATCCTCAATGGTTACAATACGCTGCTGAGGAGGGATAAGCGCCAATACACCGTTAAGTGCCGACGTCTTGCCGCTTGCGGTGCCTCCCCCTACGAGGACGTTTGCTTCATAATGTATTGCCTGCCATAAAAGCGCCGCCATATCGGTTGACATGGTTTTTTGCAAACCGATCATGTGAATAATCGTCCAGGGGTTTCGCGCAAAAAGACGCAACGTAATCGTATTGCCTGCGGTTGAAATGGGAAACAACGTTGCATTGACACGGTCACCAGTTTGAAGGTGCGCATCTAAAATAGGATTAAGAGTATTGATCTGCTTTCCGACCCTTCGAGCGATCTGTGCGGAATAATTCTCGATTTCATCCTCGTTTTCCGCCTTGAGGCTTGTCTGCATCCACCCCAATTTACGGTGGTACACTGCAAGCGTGTTCTTGCTTGAATTGGCAACGATTTCTTCAAGCCAATTATCTGCAATAAGCAAGTCCAATTTTCCAAGCCCGTACATGTCACGGAAAAGCCATGACGCGCATGCGCTCAATGCGTCCCCTTGCGCAAGCGGTTTAAGTGCATCAAGGATTGTTGCAAATTTTTCCTTTTTTGAATCCTGACCCTTTCGTGCACGTTCCTCGTTTAAAATAGCAATTTGCTTTTTGAGCGAATTAAGGTAAAGTCTCGTATAGTATGAGATGCTTGGCAACTCAACAAAATAACGCTTTGCGCCTTCTGCCTCATACAGGTGCGCCTTGGCAACAGGGACACCTTCGTCTTTTACATCATACGTATCGATTGCCTTGGTCTTTGCGGGCAAGGCGGAATCGTCCTCAACAGGCGGCTTGATATTACGTATAAAGGGGCGCGAAAAAAAATTAAGCGGATACACAAGTTCAAGTGCGCCTTCTTTTTCAAGCACACGCGCAATTGATTCAACAAGTGAAAAAGGAGTCTTGGTTTGCTTTGCAATGGCGACAAGCGTGATGCGCTTTTGCCCTTTACAGGCGGTTATAACTTCATCAACCTTGGTTTTGTAGTCTGCCATCGAATGTGCTTGCTGTTGTGATGTTTATATTTGTTACGCATTCTTGAAAATTAAAAAAATACAAGTCTGATTGCACTAGGTGTACAATAGCCAGCAATTTCAAAAAGAAATTGCAAGTTCAAGTTAACTTTGTTAACAGTCCTTTCATTTTTTATAAGCAAAAATGCAAGAGTAATTGAACTTCGTTCAAAACCCTTCCATTTTTGTGAGCAAAAATGCAAGAGGCAGGATATTCACTGTTTCCCGCACCCTGCAGTCTGCATCCAGAAATTACTGGAAACAGGTAACTGGCTGCTGGAAACTGATTTGAACCTGCGTAGTCACTAAGACACCAAACATCTCCGGCAATTTGACAACGTCAAAAAGCCTCCTGAATCTGGCACGTTTGACCGGGCTCCGCCACTCTTGCGTTTACTTATGTTTTCCGAATACAACGTAGCGGCCTATTCCAAGAAAGTACTTAGAGTTGGCCTTGCTCGCACTTTCGTGCGAGAGCTTTTGCAAGAGCTTGGGTTCCGAAGGAACCTGGCGGGCATTGACGCGCACGTCAACCAAACCGCCACTCTTGCGTGGTATTATGTTCTTCTTATGCAACATCCGTTGATTGAACATGCTACTCTTGCCTCGTTACTCTTATAAATATGACAAGTGAGAGAAACGCATGGCATCCCGTGATACAACTCCCGCATATGTACCAAAAACCATCGAAAGAATCAAAAGCGGAATTCCCGGATTTGACCAATTGATCCAGGGGGGATTTGTAAATCATTCAACAACGCTTGTACGCGGTGGAACGGGAACGGGGAAAACCCTTTTTTGCCTCCAGTATTTATACAAGGGAATACGTGAACATAATGAACCGGGCGTATTCATCTCATTTGCAGAAACTGAGGAAGAAATCATACAGCACGGCAACAGCTTTGGCTGGGATCTTGAAGAATTAATAAAAAAGAAACAATTTGCGATCATACAATATGCGCCGCACGAAATCGCCCACGTCATGGAAGAGGGGGGCGGAAGCGTCCGTGACACCATCGAGTCCCTTGGCGCAAAACGCCTTGTCATCGATTCCATAACTGCATACTCACTTTTATTTGAAAATGAATACAAGGCAGATGAATCAATATTGGACCTCTTCCAGCTGCTCAAAAAATGGGGATGTACTTCATTAGTAACTTCAGAATATCCTGTATATGTGGATCAAAGCACCCCGGAAAGGCTTGGGTTTCTTACCGATGGAATACTTAACCTCTATTATTTTAGGGTAAACAACAAAAGAATACGTGGGCTTGAAGTGCTCAAAATGCGGGATACGCACCAGGAGAATACCATCCGTTCGATGGAAGTAAGTAAGACGGGAATTATAATTGGCAAACCGCTTTCATTAAGAGGTCAAGCATGAAAAAAGGACAAACCGCGGTTGAATTTCTTTTGATATTTGCAGCCGTGCTTCTATTGGTGTTTATAGCAACCTCGGTAAACCGCGAACAAATTTCTACCATCAATACTCAAAAAATAAACACACAAGCGCAAAGCGCAGTTGAGGAAATTGCTGCGGCTTCCCAGCAAGTCTATGCACAAGGGGAAGGCGCAAAAAAAAGAATATTCATCATTGTCCCTGAAGGATATGATCCTGAAAGTTCTTCCCTTTCGAATCGGACGATTAAGATGAGGGTCCGTGAAACCGATTATACGTACGCAACGGATTTTGATATTTACGGATCAGTCCCACGGTACTACGGCGGCCAATGGCTCTGGGTTATCTCTGAAGGCACGTCAGTACGAATTAGCGATGCCCTCTTCAGGGTCGTTCCCGTTTCCATAAACAATATCATGTCACAAAATGCAACCGACCAAGAAACGTTTACGGTTGAAAGCCTCTCAAACACGCCAATCAACGTCACGCTTGACCCTGTATGGAGCAATTCTGTCAGCCTGGATCTAAGCACTAATTCCTTTTCGCTCAATGCGTCAGAAACGCAAGTAGTTACTGTTACATTTGAATCCCCCGTGAACGCAATCGGCTTCCAATCAGGAAGCATTTTTGCACAAGCAACAAACGGAACAACAAATGACAGTCTTTCCCTTCCCATAACCATCGAAGTAGTCGGAACATACCAGGATAATTCGCCCGCACTTACGGTTGACCCTTCCATCTGGGAGGAGAGCCTCAATTTAAATGAAAGCAAAACGGCAACATTTACGGTGTGCACAAACACCGTTACAACTGTTCCTTCAGTCCAATTCATACCCTCTTCGGGAAACCCCGGGTCGTGGATAAGCGGCACAAGCGCACTTGGACCTTTGATTGAATCAGAATGCCAAGACAAGGAACTTACCGTTACGGGCGCATCAAACGCAAGTTCAGGAATTTACATAGGATACATTAATGTGTCAGGAAGCGAAAATGCCTCGGACATCATTGTTACTATTATGCAATTGACAGGGGCAAACGATTCACTAGGCCCCATTGTCACAGGGATCAGTTTAAGCGACTCAGATATCCTTGCAGGTGAAAACTTCAGCATCACCGCAACGGGCGATGATTCAACAACGGGCAATTCAAGCATTGCAAGCTGCGAAATACAAATGAACGGCGGTAGCTGGCAAGCTATGGAAGCACAGGACGGAAATTATAATGAAGTGAGTGAAGGAGTCGAACTTAGTTTCATCATGAACACTGCTTCAAGCAACACTGCAGGAATCAGGTGCACGGATACAGCTGGAAATACCGGCAGCATATATGAGTATGAATTCAGTATAATGAAAAATATCCTCTTCATACGAAAAACGAGCGCAACTCAAACCTCCGAAGAACAATGGATGACGTTCCTTAATACGTACGTTTCCGGCCTGGGGTATTCCTGGGATTATGACGATTATGAAGAAGCGGACCTTGATGGAGATCTTGAAACAATCGAACTTTACAAAGTAGTTATTATGTCAGAATGGCAGCACCCGTCTGCAGTTGAAAATGAACTTGAAGACTATATGCAAGCGGGCGGAAGAGTTATCCATTTTGGGGGCGCACTGCAGCATGGAGTTGCAGATCTTGGGTTTGCATCAGGAAACTATAACCCTACTACTGAACGAAGAATATACGTCCATGAGGATTTGGCACACTACGTAACAAGCGGATTTTCATACGGCAGTATCCAGGTCCTTTCAAGCAATGACCAAATGTACCGCGGAGCAAACGGCGATTTCATAAGCGGAAGAGCCTCAGGGCAAGGGTACTACTTTATTTCACTCTCAAGCGGACAAACCGGATACCAGCATGAAACAATAGGAAGCGAGGCATTACGCGGGTCTGGAGGTTATTGGTGCTGGGGAGTTACGCGTCCGGACAAATTGAATTCAAACGGGCGAACGTTCGTAACCCGCATTATAGACTGGAGCATCCAGCAATCACAAATAGAATAAAAAAATTAGCGGGCAATTGCCTTTTTCTGACAATCGAATGGAAGACGTTTACACGTCGTAGTACCTCGAATGCAGGCACTTTTGCCTGATATGATAAGGGTCTTGCTCGCACCGAATCTTCCAAGAACAGCATTAAGGTTTGCATCCGTGCACGTTTTCCCTGCAAGGGATTCTTTGGGCTTTGGTTTTTCCTTAACAGTTTTTATGGCTTTAGCGAGTGTAGGCACGGAAATAGAAACGGGCGGCGGTGCCACGGTTCCTGCATCTGGTTTTGCAGGAAGCACTTGTGCATCAACTTGTCGAGGCATTTCCGTAGGAACCTCCTTAGCAACATGCGTGCCTGAATCAACCGTAACAACAACGGGAGTTAAAACTGGGATAACCACTTCGTTCTTTGAAGAACGTAAAGAACTAATTCCTAACCCTATTACCGTTCCAAGTAAAACAACTCCTGCAACAAGGCCTACGTTTACAAGCGTATTTTGAGGTTGAGGCTTTGCATGGAAAATTAAGGGTTCGCCTAAAACAATATTCGCTAAATTGCCTGCATTTACCAAAGCAATACGTAATTGAGCTAATTCACTTGCAGTTTTTTTACCATTCAGACCTAAAAAGCCGTAAGTAAGTTCGCTAAGTGCCTTATTGCCTTTTCCTACAAAATCGATAGCGATAGTATTATCGTCATTATTTTGCGAAATTGCAACGTATGATACATTTCGTGCTTCAAGAACTCCTGAACGATTAAGCACGTCATAAAGTTTTTGTTCGCACCTCTTTTTTTGCCGTTGTCGCCTCATACCTTTTGCAATTGCTCTCTGATCGATAGTAAGTCCAAGCTCTGCGTCAAGCGCTGCATCAAGTGAGACGTGCACACCAATCGAATCGCGATCTAAAATTTTACTTTGTTTTTTATTTAATTCTTTAATCTCCGCTTCTTTTTCTTTCGATGAAAGAACAGCGTTTGATGAGATTTCCGCTTTCTTTTGATCAAAATATGCGTTAACTTTTTGACGAAGTTCTTCCTCATTCATGGAAAATAATTCCCCAAGACGATTCTGATATGCGTACTCTTGTTGAAAAAATGCGCGCATTTGATAGATAGAAACTTTTTTTTGCGAAGAAACAGGTATTGTTTCCAAAATTTCATAAGCAGCATCGAGAACCGCTTCAGCAAATACCTCATCAACTTTATTTGAGACTAATTTAAGAACGGTTATTGCTGCCCGTTTTTTTTCACTCAAAGATGATGAATCAGACGTCATGATTTCATATAGTGCATCGACATACTCCTTGTTTGTAAGTACTGGAGTAAAATCAACTGATACAATGGGAACATCGGGATCTTCAATACCGTCTCCGTCCTCAGTATCGAAACCGGCAGGCAAATCAGAGGTACGTAGAACTAATGCAGGCTGCCCGAAAGTAAGCGTCTTTGCATTTTCATCTGCAGGTCCGAAAAGCGGATCTACAGTTCCACCAATAAGCTCGACCGCGTCATCATCAACTTCGTGTTCAGGATCTGGAATGGTAGGTTGCGCATCAAGTGATAATTCAGGTACATCCTTACCTGGAACTGGCAACGACTCACTGAGAACTGACTGCTGGGAACCGGAAACCGGCTGCTGTGCACTGGGTGCTGACTGCTCGGTACCTGATGCCGGCTGCCCGGTGCTGGCTGCACCCGGAGTAACCTTAGGCTTAGGGGGCACTTCCCCGAAAGGATCATCTTCAAGGTCTGATTGAGCTATTGCCATCGGATTACCTGTTATATATTATGGTATTTCGTATATTTAAACATATGCATAACTCGTAATTTAGGAAAAAAATAAAAATTAGCGGGCAATTACCTGTCTTGGGCAACTAAACGGGAGACGTTTACACGTCGTAGTACCTCGAATACATGCGTTTTTGTCTAATACCATGAGGGTCTTGCCCGCACCGAATCCTCCAAGGGCGCGATTAAGATTTGCATCAGTACACGTTTTCCCTGCAAGGGGTTCTTCGGGCTTTGGTTTTTCCACAACCGATTTTACGACCTTTTTAGGAGCAGGTTTAGATGAATCTTCATCACATTTTGATGAATCAAGCCTAACTCGTTTTGCAAGTTCTGCCACCTCATAATTGTCAGCCATGTTTCCCTTAGGACACGTTTCATCAATGAGTTTTTTGATAACGCGTTTTGCGCCTTCAGTATCTTTTGCTTCAAGGTACTTTTCAGCTGCAGTGAACATATTTCCCGCGTTTTCTGCTTTTTTTGCAGCCGTTAAAACAGGATCTTCTTTTATTCCTGCATCCGCAGAACCGGAAACTGGAGACTGAGAATCCGCAACGGGTCGCGAGGAGTCTATTGCTACTCCCGCATCACGTACGGATGCATCTTGCGCTTGACGCACTTGTTGAACTGCTGCAACTGCTTGCTCTTGTTGTGAAGATTCATTGTTTCCAAAATACTTGACCACTCCAATCACAAGACTTGCTGCAAGCGCAAGGCCAGAAAGCACGGCAAGCGGGCCAGTCAATGATATTTTTGGTTTTTGGCGAGGGCGCGACCCCATGCGCTCTGCAAGCTCCCTGAATTCCAAAGCGTCAATTTCAACATCAGAACTTTCGCCCATCCGCTGCGCAAGCCTTCTTTGACTGTCATCGGTAACAACCTCAAGTACCCGTTTATTCGCAGCATCGACAACTGCGTATCGTTCACGATCGGTATCAACTCGTACGACCCGTACTCGCCGGGTTCCTTCCGATAGGGAACTTGCCGCATCTCGAAGCGGCCTGACAGGAACTTCTTCATCGCCAATTTGTGCAACGTGCGCGTCCTTTTCTTCAAACAACCGTTTAACCTGGGCACGCATTTCAGGATATTCTTCACCAAATAAATCCTCAAAATATCGATTCATTATTCTAAGAACTGCAAGCGGGAAGGTTTCAGGATTGAACTTTGGTAAAAGTGCAGCACGAATGAATGCTTTTTGAACAGAAATTGGAAGATCGCCCCCTTCAACAAATGAACTGAATAAAGGGTCTCGTTCGCTCTTCCTCCATGAAGCAAGTTGAGTGAATACGGTTTCAGGAACCAAAACGGCTGCTTCTGTAGGTTGCCCTGAACCAACAAGATAGGTATAAACTTCACCTTCAATGGCCGCATTAAGAACATCATCACCAAAGGATGAGGCTGATAACTTTTCAAGAACCGCCCTGCCGAACCTCACGCGAATGTCGTTTGCCTCACCTTTCAAACCTTCAGAAACAAGGTTCGCGATTTTAACGCCCATGTAATGAAGAAGCTGCGTTTGCTCATCTGATGAAAGCTGTGTGGGAGCCGTATCTGATGAAAGCGTTCTAGGAGCAAGATAGATGCTCCTAAAAGACTCAATCAAATGATCTACGATAGTTTCAAGTTCTTCTGGAGTTCTTTGTACATGCGAAATTCGTTGTGAAACACGTAAATCAACCTCACTTTTTGCAAGTCTAAGGTAAGAAGAGTCTCGATTTACTAAAAGCCGTGAAGCATCAACGGCTTCTGGTCTTAAATCAAGAATAGCAGAAATTGTTGCACCCAATGTGGTTGGATCGGCAACCCTACGAAGTGCAATCAGCTGCTCGCTGGAAAGGGCTTCAAGAAGATTATCTTTTAAAGGATGCGACTGCAATCCGTCTGCAACCCCCATCTGCTCTTCACCGGTCAGATGTAAAAGTACATCAACAAGAAATGCGGCATTGCGCGTAGTCTGGAATTGCTCAAGTGCAAGAATAAGTTCAGGAGAAACAGTAAGGCCAGAAGGAAGTTCAAGACCCAATGAAACGGCCAGCCTGATGGGAGTGCGTGCCATCAAAGGCGACGTCGTTTGAGGCGGCTCAGGGATAGGACGTTTTACGGTTGTTGCATCATCACGTGGGGGTGCCCGTGCAGCAGGAACAGTCTCGGCGGTTGGACTGACTGCCCGAGGGTTAGTAGGTTCGCCATCAAGTTCAACATCATCCCATTCAAGGGTTTGCGTCCCCTCGTGTGATGGAAATGCAGCGATATCATCTTCATCTGCAGGTTCTATCCCATCACCGTCAGCATCAACTTCCAGAATAGGAGTTACACCTGTAACTTCCGACCTGCTGGGTTCACGGCCTGCAAGTGCATCCGCCAGTTCATCTTGAGGCAAAGATACAATGACATTAGGAGCTTCATCGCTTGCGCCCTCAGGAATGCTATGAGTGGAAGTCGTTGCGCGTGGATCATTGCCATATTCGATAGTATCTGCTCTGGAAGCTGCGGGAGCTTCGACTGCAGCGGGTTCTTCTTCATCATTAAAATCAAATGGATTTCTTGCAAGTCCGACTGATGATTCTGATACTACTAATATAGGTTGTCCTCGAACAAGCGTCTTTGCATTTTGATCAGCAGGTCCGGAAGATGGAGTATGCTCACCACCAACAACATGTTCATCTGCTTCGTGTTCAAGACCTTCATCTGTTTCTCCTAAAACCTGACTGGGGGTTACGGGTAAAGTGCTTTGAGAAGGAAGTGGGGCAGATGCCGGTGTTTTAACTGAAGAACTTTCAGAATCATCTATGTCAGTACGTTGCGCATCAAGTAATGGTTCAGGTGCATCCTTACCAGGAACTGACAACGGGGAATCGGAAACCGGCTGCACTGTGTCCGATGCTGAAACGGGTGCTTGAGCTACAGGCTTAGCTGCTGCGCGGGTAACTTTAGGCTTAGGGGGTACTTCCCCGAAAAGATCATCTTCAAGTTCTGAGTTTTTTATTGCCATCGGATTACCTGTTATATATTATGGTATTTCGTATATTTAAATACATGTTTACATCTTTGCTTTAAGACCTAACTTTTCCCTAAGCGCAGACACGTCCGTACGATGTGGCGCTGCTGGAAGCGATCCTTGGTCTGCACAAGATACGCTAAAGCCCTTGGCTGTTGCGCTTGATTTGAATTTATCAAGAAGCTTTTGCCAGGTTGTGTCTCCCTCCTGTGCCTTAACGTCTTTGCATGCGCCAAGCTGTTCCTTAAGCGCTACTGCTACTTTCTGTCCCGGGGTAGGCGTAATGTCGGGCGTGTTCTCTACATAATATTTAGTTTCTGCGGGTCCGAGTCGTTCAAGTGCATTCAACGCATTAACAACTGCCCGTGAATCATCGGTACCGTCGTTTGGTGTTGCACCATTGAAAAGTGCAAGGAGACCATTAACTAAAACTGACCGTGAAGGAGGCGTAGGATTAAGAATCGAAGAAAGTCTTGCTTCCACATAAGAACTGAATTCAGCGTACCAATCTTGAGAATCAAATAACGGAGGTGCTGCATTTACTGCGGTTTTTTGAACTTTAGTTCCGGTAAACCGTGAAACGAAAAAGTCAACTCGTGCTTCGTTTGAAGACAATTCCCGTATCATATCTGCAAGTACGCTTGGTCCATCACGTTCATACGTGCTTGTCGTAACTTTCCAGAATACGCGCGTGTCCTTATGAGTTTCAAGTGTTCCAATTGTGTTTGGGCTTTCCGCCACAATCGTATCGTAAAGAAGAACGTGTGCACGTGCAAACATCTCTTCAAAAGTATCCTTAGGTAACCTGTTGATCGAACGAACTGCTTCGCGGTATCCTTCTATGTCCCAGACACCATCAATGTTTCGTGAACGTCCCCGTACAATTGCATCTTCAGGAATGTTCACATCGGGTGCTTTGCCAGCAGCAAGCATTTCGGATGTTGGTGGAACCGTGGCAGTAGTTGCCCCCTCTTGAAGCATCCACTCTGCGTGTGCAACTTCTATCCTGCCCCACAAGACGCCCCTGCGATGCCTTTGAATTTCAGGAACAATGCCTGATGCCTCACGAGTTACTTGTTCGTATAATTCCGAATCATACCTTGCAAATTCTGCCGATCCAATAGCGTGGGGATTGCTTGTAATTCTATCAAACACCATCTCAACCGTCCATGGTACGAGTGTACGGTCAATCGGAGTAAGCATTGGTGCAATTTCCCCGCGTACTGCCTCTGATGCACGTTCAAGTGCACCTTCAAGCCATGCCGGTTTTGGACCGTGCAATTCCGACGTGTTAGTTACGAGTAAATCAAAAACTTCCTGACCCCAGGTGGTACGAATCGTATCAAGCATTGATACGTATTTCTCATAAGGTGCACGATCGAGTTGGTCTGACTTTTCAAGCACAACCTGCATGAAAAAATCCCTACGTGCTGCTACAAACGCTTTTACCTGAGCAGGGTTAGGTGATGCTGGCTCGCAATCACGTACTTCTGAGATAGAAGTGCATGCGAGTAATTGTGTTTGATAAACAGATGCCCAGTAGATAGTAACTACCTCTTCGATTCGTTGCCATTGCATTGCTGCATTAGCGTTCTTTTTGATTTCGACTACGGCGTCTGGTGATTTACTAAAATCCCCATATACTTCCCGTTCGTAACGTGTTACGTGATTTGAACCGCGGGGATTCGGGTTTTCACGCATAGCTCGAAGGAAGGAACCAACAGAATATGCTGAAATGGAAGGTGGAATATACTCTGGTTCTTCAGGTGCTGGAGCAACAGATCCTTGTCCACCTGTTACGGCAACTGAACGAAGTGCTTCTGCACGTGCACGATCACGATCCGCATCATGATTTCCCGGATGGATCGCTTCTCTATCGACACGTTGCGCGGCTGCAGAGGCGCGGTTTGCAACTTCACGTTCCCGATCTAATCGTTCAAACTCGGCCTGTTCGAAGGGTGAAAGATCATCTCCGCCAGAACGGGATGCTGAAGGCTTAGGGCTAAAAGATGCCCGTGCAGGTTGTGGTGCAAGAGGTTGCGGCAATTCACGTGGAGTAGACGTACCTGCGGGACCCCGTCCAGGAACAGTATCTCCTAAAATAGGTCTTTCGGGTGCACCAGGTGCTACTGAACCATCTCCATGGCGTGGAGGGATCAGAACAGGAATTACTCCGGGACGCGCCGTAGCATGAAGTGGTGAACGTGGTGCGGGTTGAGGCGATGGAAGACCGCCAAGAAGGCCTTGCTGCGTAGAACCATCTGCACTGACATCTGCAGAAGAAATCACAAGTTTTGGCATTTCACTTCTTCGTGTAACCGGTGCACCTTCAGATGCGATTCCTTCACCAAGAAGCGCGCTTGGAACCGATGCTCCGGGTGATTGGGAAAGGTTAATGCCTCGTTCTTCTGCAACGACACGTACCGTTTCACGAATAGGGTTCCAGTTTTCAGCTGAATCCGCTTCAATCTGGCGAAGAACAGATTCGGGCGATTGTGCAAGAATGGTTCGAACGTTCGGCAGGAACTGTGCATCGTTTGCAAGCAATGCTGCCGCATTTGTTCCTATAGATGGGTCAACGGCTCCAGGAGAATTACGAATTCGCTGTGCAGTGAAACGTCCAACTGATAAAACACGAAGTGCTTCAAGTGCTTCACCTTCATCAAGAGAATTTCCGGCACGTGCCTTTGCAAGAGTAAGAAGAATATTTGAGGCCGGTTGATGTACAAGTTCCGGCTCAGGACCTTCTTCAACTACAGCTACGGGTTGCGCAGTACCGTTTGCTCGGTCTACAGGTTGCAATAAAGCAAGTGCGCCTGCATCAAATTCAAATGCACGAGAATCATCAACACGAATGACAGCTTCTGCAATCGCATCGCTAGCAGCAGATTCAGGTGAAAGTACCGCATCGGGCGTTCCAACTACTATAGGTCCCGTAGGACGCTCGGGTTTTTCAGATGATTCTGGCGCTTCTGCTGGAGAAGCTACTACAGGAGGAAGCCCCACATCTTCACCAAGATCCGCAAAAGAAGTTTCACTAGAACCAAACGGAGATTCGCTTTGAGGAGTTTCATTGACAAATATCTCTAAAGGATCATCCTCAGCTACTGCACTTGCGCGTGCCGCTTTTGCGCCTGGAGTAAGTGGGCCATCATATTCGTCACCAACATCTGGAATCTCCTCATCCGCAGTCATTTGTGCAATTTTCTTAAGATCTTTCTCGACACTCTCTCTTGTAAGTGGCGGAGGTTCAACTCCGGCAGGCGGAGGCGTTAATGGTGATTTTTGTGGAGATGCAACAGGTGGTGCTGCGGGTTCCGCTTGAACTTCAGGTGCTTCTTGAGCAGCTTCAACAACAGGTGCAGGAACTTCCGCTTGAGCTACAACTGGCGCAAGGGTTTGCGCGACTGCCTTTTTTGCCTTCATTCTTTCAAGAAGTGCCCTTGCCTTTTCCGCTGCGGTTTGTGCGTTTGTTGGTTCTGCCATAAACATCATCTATTGAAATTATGCTTCAGTCTCAAGTACCTGAGCGATTGCGTTGACCGTCTCAAGCAATTCGATTACACTTACATCGGTTGACCCGTTTGAATTTGCCTTAATTTCTGCAATTATTGCGCGTGCGCCTGCAGGATCAGAGTCAACCAATTCCGTAAGCTGCTCAACTGCCCGTGCAAGATCATATGCTTTTTCAGCAGGTGTTTCAACCTCTGCTGGTGCGCGAGCTCCTAACTCTTCTGGTTCTTCTTCTACAGCTTCTGGCCCTACCCTGACAGGCGCAACAGGTGCCAATACTTTCGATTCGGCTTCTTCAACAGAAACCTCGCCAGGTGCGGATTTAGGAGTTAGTGAATTCCCCCAAATTCCCGCAATATCGATAATGCCATCATCATCTTCACGTGTAAGTCTGGATACGACGGGAACCGAGTCGCCTGACAACTCATCAAGATCAAAAAGAACAATGTCATCGTCGCGTGCATTAACCTGAGGTTGTGAATAATCAATTGCCGCATTAAGGCTTTTCAAAAACTCTCCTACGCCCGTTGCCAATGCAACATGCGCTTGTGCAACAGAATTGATTTGTGTAAACAACGCCGTTGCAGAAGAAACGTACTCATCAACTGAATGAAGGAACGCATTGATCCGTTCAATCGATTCATTCATTGCACTAAGTTGTGTGCCGACTTCACCTGTTTTGTACGTGCCACGTGCAGAATCAAAAACAGAAGTAAATTCTCCAAGTACTTCACGAAGGCACGAAGCATGCGCCTCATAGGTTAAAATGATGTTGAATGTTCTGCCTGTTTGCCCTTCCATTGAAACCCGAGCCAAGTCTCCAGCTGCAAGTCCAATCGAACCGTTACGCAAAGTTTCAGCAGTATTAATAAATCGTGCAAGAGGCTCTTTTGCCAAATCAAGCATGCCAAAAAATGCTTCAAGATTTTCCTGGGGAGTTGAAATATCGCCTACAAGCCGAGACGTGCCTTCCATAAGAGAAAGCCTGTTTGCATCCATTGCTAAAAGTGCCTCAGTCACAGGAGCAAACGAACCTTTCAAAAGACGGTTGGAAACGTCAGCTGAAACCTCATTTAAAACCAGGTCAAGCGCCTCAACTTGCGCATAAAAAGGAAGAAGAGGCGCAAAATCCTCACCCAACGCCCTCTTGATAGGGGCAACAAGTTCTGAAAATAAAGCAACGCCCTCAAGCTTTGGGCGGGCATCAAGCCCTTCGGTTGAAACAGAAGAAGGGAATACTCGATCCCTATGTAAAACGAACGCATCCCGTGCACGGGCAGCTTCTGCCGTAACGGTTTGCTGGTATCTGAGGACTTTGCCATACTCGGATCGTGCGTGTGCGAGACTCATAGTATCAACCAATAATTATTAGTTATGGATATTTGTGTATAAACATCTATTTAAATGTTTGTACAAGAGACAAGAAGTGGTTTTGCTAGAACTAGGCCCTCCCTCTCTCTCATAAAAATGAATGTATAAAAGCGTTTAAAAGTGTGTGTCTCTGGGCTAAAAATGAGTAGGGGTTATCTCCCGATTCCAATATTCCCATGATTGCGGACAACAATGGTCCGAAGATGGTATGCCTGGAGCCTGCGCTTAAGGTCGATATCGTTCGTTGCAACAAACGCACGGTGCGCTGCTGCATATTCAACAATCCAGTCATCGGCATTCTTAAGCGTTTTTTCATACTTAATATTTTTTGAATGAATTTCGATGAGTTTAAGCCCAAACCTGGCAGCAATCCCGTTCTTACTCGGGCGCTTTGCAAGCCGTGTGAGTTCCCTTTTGATAGGTGTTGAAATGACGAAAATATGCGCCTCGTTAAGCAATCGCTCAATGCTTGCAAAAATATCCATCTTGAACTGTACGGGTACAAGCCAAAAATTAGTATCTATGATGACAAGCTTGCGTGCGCCCGTCTCTCCTTCAAACCATTGCGTCTTTTCCACATAAAAAAGATGCCTCAAAGGGCTTTTAATAAGAGCTGTCGCAATCAAACCATGCGTGCATTATACCGTGGTGAGGAATTCGACCCCAATTTCTATTATTACTCCCAGGTAGATATCGATCATTCCTGGTACCTTGAAAGCAAAGGCGAACGGATACTTCTCACCTCAGAAATGAACAAGGAGCGTGCACATGAGGAATTCAAGGGAAAAATTATTACCTACAAAACGCGCGCTGAAATTGAAAAAATATTCAAGGGAAAAACGATAGAAGTTGATTTGCAATCCTTAAGCGCGTCAACATATCTTGCACTTTCAAAATGGGGCAAAGTAAAAGACGTTTCAAAAGAACTTGAAAACCAACGAAGAGTCAAAACGCAAACAGAACAAAAAATAATAAAAAAGGCAGCGATTGTATCTCAAAAAATCCTTGACAAGCTGGACCCGTTCCAATTCAAAACGGAAAAAGAAGTCCACAACTGGCTTTTGATGGAAACGCTTAAGGTTGGGGCAAAACCTGCGTATGATCCGATTGTTGCTGCCGACAAAAATTCTCGTTTCCCGCATTACCATGCGCAAGATACGCCGATAAAGGATTGGGTGCTTATAGATTATGCCGTTGCGATAGACTATTATGCAAGCGATTTGACCCGATGCTATTCACGTAAAGAACGCTCAAAGGAACAGGAAAGCTATGAAACGATGAAAAGAATTTTCAACGAACTAGTGGACACAATCCCTTCCTGCAAGACGGGGGCAGAACTTGCGGAAATACAAGAACAAGTATATAGAAAGCACAAGCTGCCCCCCCTTATCCATTCAGTAGGCCACGGAGTAGGCCTTGAAGTGCATGAACTCCCACGATTATCAAAGCGGTTCAACGACCCATTGGCAGGCTCAATACTTGCGATCGAACCTGCAACATACACCAAACAATTTGGCGTACGCTTTGAAAATACGCTATACGTCGGCAAAACAATTGAGATATACGCAACCAACTAAAGATCAAACTTTTTACCGGATCTGGATATGTTCATAAATAACACGGGTGTAGGAATAGTATGGAACTAATTGGAGTAGGAATTATGGCCGGCGCGTTAATCGGCCTTGGCATCTACGGAATTATTGTCCATAAAAATATCGTCGCTGGGAAAAAAGAGCTTGAAAAAATCACTGAAGAAATTGAACAATCGCTTTCACATGAAGAATCCCAGTGGGTTTCCCTTATGCCCATTCTTCGAAGGAACAGCTCCAATGCAATAATTATTGAGAACGTCACGAAAGCACGGGCAAACCTGCACGGAGGGGAAGAATCAACCCGCGTTGCCCAAACCTATGCTTTCTTTGAAGCGGCATACGCGTTTTTTTCAACACAATCAGGATTTGAAACGGCAGTAAAGAAAAAAATCACGGATTCCCATGAAAAAGTAAGGCTTCTAAAAACAAAGTATGATGCTGTGCTTAAACAGTACGAGCGCAATACGAATACCCCTCTTGGTAAACTTATGCAAGCAAAAACCAGTACCAAATAGGAAAAAATAAAATCAAAACCTTCTTATAGTTTGCAAATCACATAAAATTGCATGGTTGCCGCGCCAGAAAAACAAGAGTCTTTTTCACTAACTGATGAGTTATACTACCGGCTAGTTTGCAACGGGTTTGAACCTGCATTTGAATGGTATGCCTCACAAGCAAACCGCTGTCCGCTTTTTCCCCTATTTAAGGTCGATGAAATACTCAAGCGGGCCATGAACAGCACGGAAAATAAAGTAGTGCATGGCAATTTCCAAATAACCAAGGAACGTAGAATGGAGCTTGCAGGAAAACTGCATGAATACGTTGCAGCGCTCCCAAAACAAAAACAAAGCCAATTTGAGGAGATGCTCATACGCACTCCTGACCCCCACCGTTTGCAGTTCCTCAAAGGAACTATTTCAAAGCAGTATCTTTTACTTATTACAAATGCGCCTCTAGAAAACTGCTGCCCCGGATGCGATGCGCTTCTTAAAGAGCCGGCAAATGAAAGTACGCCTGTTGAATTCAGGCAATCCGCCCCTATTTCTGAATCGCTCCTTATGGAAAACACCGAATCGGAGCACAATAATAATTTGGTGGAAAACGTTGCGGAATTGCCACGCACCCCAAGCCTTGGATTTTTCAGATTCAACGAATCTCAAGAAAAACAAGCTAAAATACCTGTAATGCAAACAGATGCACCTCGCGTTCAAATGGAAAAAAACGAACCAATCCGCCAACAAACAAACCATTCCCTCCCCAATACGATGAATACTCCCTTTGGGAACGCATATACGACGGGCGCATATGCCGGATCACGCATGAAAAAAAATAAAATAACCGTACAGAAAAAAAATGCTACAAAAAGAAAAACGATACCTAAGGCAAAAATACGCACAAACACCACGAAAAAAAATACGCCAAAAAAAACAAGATTCAAAAAACGAAAATAGTTATTTCATGAATCCGTCAAGCCGCCTCCTGTGCTTTACCTTTTCCTTTTTTGAAAGAAATGACGATTCAAACGAATTTCTTGAAATCAAAACTAACTGCTCATGCGTAAGATGAAGTGCCTTGGAAATTGCGTAGTAGTTGTCGCCAATATATCCGCCAAAATATGCAGGGTCATCTGAATTGATCGTCACGTTAAGCCCGTTTGCAAGCATGCGTACAAGAGGGTGTTGCTTAAGATCAGTTACAACACATAAGCGAAGGTTTGAAAGCGGGCAAATGGTAAGCGGAATTTTTTCTTTTGCCAATCTAGACACTAATTTTTTATCGTCCAATGCATGATTTCCATGGTCAATGCGACTTACCTTAAGCATATCAAGCGCTTCGTACACGTAACGAGCAGGACCTTCTTCTCCTGCATGTGCAACGGTTTTGAAACCTAATGCGCGTGCCTTTGCAAAAACCCGTTTGAATTTTGAAGGCGGGTTTCCTTTTTCCGATGAGTCAAGTCCCACGGCACAAATGAACTTCCTATAAGGCAAGGCTTCCTTAAGCGTTTCTAGTGCATCTTTTTCGTCAAGATGCCTCAAAAAGCACAAAATGAGTTTTGAAGAAATGCCAAATGACTTTTGCGCCTTTTTGCATGCACGCAAAATCCCCTTAATTGCCGTTTTGAAACTGACCCCGCGTGCCGTGTGGGTTTGGGGATCAAAGAAAATTTCCGCATGCATAACTCCTTGGGATTTTACTTTCTTAAAATACGCAAACGTCAAATCATAAAAATCCTGTTCCTTCAAAAGTACGGCACAACCTGCGTAATACAAGTCAAGGAATTCCTGAAGATTTTTGAAATTGTATGCTTTTTTCAACGCAGAAACCGACGAATAAACAACCCGTACCTTATTTCTTTTTGCAAGTTTGAAAAGAAGTTCAGGCTCAAGCGTACCTTCAATATGGAGATGAAGCTCGGCCTTTGGAATTCGGTATGCAAACGATTTGGAAACGGCCATATCAACCCTAAGAAACGAATACTTATATTCCCTTTGCGAGTGAATAATCCATGGCAGAAAAAGTACTCATTCTTTCAGGAAGCAAGTCAGATGCTGCAATTTGCGAGAAGGCACTTGCAACACTCAAGGAATTCGGCGTCGATGCAAAATACGAGGTTGCTTCGGCCCACCGACAGCCAGACAAAGTTGAAAAGTTGGTACGAGAAAGTCCTGCAGATGTATTCATCTGTGCTGCAGGATTGTCCGCTGCACTCCCGGGAGTTGTTGCCGCACGAACCATCAAGCCCGTTATTGGGTTACCGATCAATGCAGCACTTGACGGGATGGATGCGTTGCTTTCGATTGCCCAAATGCCCCCTAATGTCCCAGTTGCGTGCGTAGGGATAGATAATGCAAAAAACGCCGCCGTTTTGGCAGTCCAGATATTGGCAGTCAAAGACAAGGAACTTGCAAAGAAGCTCCATGATTTCAAGGAGAAAATGGCACTTTAATTTTCATTTTTATAAATAAAAATTGCAAGGAGGCGGATTTGAACCGCCGAACACACTAAGTGACAGGATATCTTCGACTTTTTGATTAAACTTTTTTTCAAAAAGTTTACTTAAGTCCTGCGCATTTAACCGGGCTTTGCTATCCTTGCGTTGTCTTGTGCTCTTCTTATGCAACGTAGGGAAACCTATTCTTCTCTTCTTCTTGAAGAGGGTTTCCTGCTCGTAGGCTTTCGCCTCCGAGTGCATTCTCCTATTGCCATATGCTTCGTATATGCAACGAGGGAAACCGGTTCTAAGAAAGTACTTAGAACGGGCAAGTATAATGGAAATAAATCCCATTAACGTACGCAATGTATTGCGTACGTATGTGCCAATATGGCACAGGATATAAAAATCAGACGCTGTTGACGTCATCACGAGGAATGCGGGCATTGTAGGAATGTATCCCGCAACCTTCAGCGGTTGTTCAGGTCATCATGTAAAAAGTATTACGCAGCCGAACTTTAAAAAACAATCAGATACGTTTTTATATAGAATTAGACACAATAATACCATGCAAAAACCACGATTCTCACGAATACAAACCACCATATGTGCTGCTGCACTCGCATTCTCATTCCAGAGAGCCCCTGCACTTGCCGAAACACCGCAGCAATCGATAAAAACTACAGTTGAACAATTAACAAATACAAACGGCATAGACCTATTTCTTGCTAGTGCGCCTCGTGAACCGGCCTCCCTTGTGCAAGCAGTATTTGAACACGTGCGAACTGATGGAAAGGGAGGTTTCAAAACGATTCCAACCGACCAAGCCAAAGGTGCACTTACCGTAAAAGAATATGCAAAAATAAAAGAAGGAGATTGCACTGATACGGACCTATATGCGACAGCTATATTTGCACGCGCAAAAGCACAAAGAAATCTTCCTAAGGATATGATTATTGGAACGATTGTATATTCACCATATGCGCATCCGGATATCGGCCATGTGGTAACCTTCGTTTCACATTCTTCACTTACACCTTCAACTAGCCCGCTTGCGCAAGAAGTCTCACAAAAACTTGAAGGCAAACCAATTACTATTATCGATCCTGCAACCGAAACTCTTGGGAACTTAAAATACCCAGGCAAACTTTCCTACGTAATTACGGAAGAAGAACGAAACGGGCTTTTCTTTATGGAGCAAGGGGATGCGGCATTGAGAGCACACAATGCTAAACTTGCACAAGCATTATACGAACGGGCATTTGAATTCTTAAAAAATAATGCAGACGCATCAAAGGAAATCCGTGAAAAACTGGGAACATTTTCATTCAATGAAGGGATTGAAGCATTGCAAGGGCAAAACGTCACAAACGCACTTACCGCAATGAAAAAGGCAAAGAGATACAATACAAAACCATTATACGTAGCATTCGCACTTCATGTTGAAGGGTTGATTGCAGCAACCCAAACACAAGATTCAGAACTTGCAAAGAAAAAGTTCGCTGAATCAAATGAAATAATTTTAAATTATTTTATAGAACTTTTGAAAAGAGATAAAAATGAAATAATTTCAAATATTACGGGCACAGATGCAAAAATGGCAAGAGAACTTAAGGCAAACAACGACCAATTTATTCAAGCGCTTTCCCAACAGTAATACAATATAACATTTCATCCCCCATTTTTTCTTCTTCGAGGATTTTTAATTTCAGCTTTTTATTTTCAAGTGTCTTTTTTGTCTTTTCAAGATCCTGGTACGAGCTATGGATCAACATTGCTTTTCCGGTGGGTGCAAGATGCTTTTCAAACGAATCCAAAAACCTATTCAAAAATTCACGTCCGTCTTTTCCTGAATTAAGTGCCGCATCTAACACGCCTTTCACATGCTCATCCTCGTTTGCAGGAAGATACGGCGGATTGCAAATGATCCAGTCAAACATCTCTCCCTTTTTTATTGATAAAAACATATCGCCTTTACGGATTTCGATTGTCGTCAGTTTATTCGCAACCGTATTCATATATGCGCATGCAACGGCTTCGTCCGTAATATCAACTGCAACAACTGAATTGGCAGGATTCTCCTTCGCATTCACAAGCGAAACAATTCCCGTTCCCGTACATACCTCAAGTAGTTTTCCCGTACACGTTTTTGCGTGCTTTGCTAAAAGAAAGGAATCCTCTGCCGGCTCATACACGTCGTCGCAAACCGCAATCATGAGACCGTTAAATGGAAAACGATGCATAGGAAGAAACACACATATGAGGCTTTTTAAACACAACGGGAGAATATCCTTCCAGAAGCGAGGCGTTGTACAGGGATGGTTTTCGCACAAGCAACAAGCCAACCGGAAAGAGGAAATGCATTAGCCAGAAGTTCTCATTTTAGACAAAAATTACCAAAAACAGACGTACTCCATCCTCCGCAAGAATTCCCGTTTACTCTTGTAAACGGCCATATTATCCATTTTTCAAGAAGAGGCAGAGCCCTCTTAAGACATCCCGAGGATGCATTAAAAGAGTACCATGCATGCTGCATGGCAACGCTCCGTATTATTTCAGAAGGATATCTTCTTGCAAGAACGGCAGGACTAAAAATCGATTTCAAAGAATCGCGAGTACGAAGAACACGCGGCCCAATACCATTGTATCTTCAAGGACACTTACGGCCAAAAAAAGAGATTGCATTACCGAGTGACTTGGAACATCTTGAACTCATCGAACGTGTACTCGCACAAACAATCGCAAAAGTCACGCCGCATTATGTATACGGGGCGTATATAGGAAGAATTATGCAAGGAATTACCGAACATTCGGATATTGCCGAAAAAATTAACAGGCATCCCCTTGAAGACCTTTCCCTTTTTGGCCTCATTCATATAGTACAGGAACTGATAGTAATGAAACGTGTACTCGAATTAGATGAACTCAGGGCAACCATTTAAGCAGGAACCCATTTCAAGACACTTCTTTAAAAATAAACCTGCATTAGTATTTTCATCAAAACTATGAGGTGAATGTACATGCAAAATGAAACACAACAAACAGGAAACACGAAACTCGCAACCAGCACACAAGGGTGGTTGGGCGTCCAGTCAAGGACAAAGTAATTTACAAACAACGCAGCAACTTAGAGCCAGCCAAACAAGTGCTGAAACTGATTTTAGGGCTGAATTAGATCGAATTAAGGAACGTAAGAGTCATGGGCTTCTTGCACGATTTATTGGTCAAAGCATACATATTGAACCTAACCTTTTGAAAGAAGCGTGTGCAGAGTTAGGTAAACTGAGTCCACAGACGCTCACGGGACTTTTAAAACGATCCGCAGAGGAAACGTGGAAATTTACAAGCACTGCACAAAGGCATATGATAGACGCGTTCTTAGCATTACCGGATTCAAGAGCGCGTGAAGCTGCCAAAAATGATATGCAAAAATCTCTTGCACGGATTTTAGGTGAACCGCTTTCTCTTGAAACAAAAGATCACTACCTGCAGGCGCTTAGTGCAATTCATATCCGTACTAAAGAAAAGCAACGGGCCGCTTCTTTGCGAAGATATGTATTACCAAGAACCTTGCGATCAGGAAGGGGGTAATTATGAAATCCTCTACGAACTCAAGAATTGGAAGACCGCTCTCATTGACTCACGAGCAATTAGGACTTTTGCAAAAACTTTACTACACTGAACCGTATTCCATACGAAGACTTGCTAAAGTCCTAGGAACGTCAAGATCCGCAATTGAACGCGCAATAAAGGCGGATTTTTACGGATATTGAATTCGGTCTTTTTTTTCTTTTTTTTAAGATACTATCAGCATATTCTTAAACCTACAAACGTACAATTTACCTATGTGCGGCATAGCGGGATTCTTTGGCCTTGACGACCGTGCGCTTCTTAAGCGTATGGCGGGCGCAATAGCACACCGTGGGCCGGATCATGAAGGCCTGTACACAAGCAAAGGAATAGGTCTCGCCAACAGGCGTTTAAGCATTATCGATTTATCAGGCGGCAACCAGCCAATATATGATGACACAAGAAGGTACGTCATCGTTTTCAACGGTGAAATATACAACTACAAGAAGCTTCGAACACTGCTTGAGAAAAAAGGCGTGAAATTTGAAACTTCAAGCGATACGGAAGTCATCCTTCAATTGCTCATCAATTATGGGGTTGGGGGGATTGGAAAACTCAACGGCATGTTCGCATTTGCATTCTACGATTCAAAAGAACGAAAACTCATCATTGCGCGAGACCGGGCAGGAATCAAACCGTTATATTATACGGTGCACAAGGGACTCTTTTTCTTTGCGTCAGAAATCAAATCTATTTTAGAATATGAAGAGATCCCAAAACAGGTTGACCAGGAGGCAAAATCTTCATTTTTGACATTTGGAACTGTCTTGGCTGCAAAAACATTATTCAGAGGAATTTCAAAACTGCTCCCTGGAAATTATCTTGAAGTAACTCCACATTCCATTTCAATAAAACCGTATCAACAAGAAACCGAAGATGTATCCGCAACCTCTTTACGCCACGTGCTTGAGCATGCCGTCAAGTCACAAATGGTTGCTGATGTTCCCTTAGGTGCATTCCTTTCCGGAGGATTGGACTCAAGTACCATCGTTGGATTAATGGCAAAATCCCATGACCAACCTGTAAAAACATTTACCGTAGGATTCGGTGAGGAAAGCGATGAGGTATATTACGCACGCGCAGTAAGCGAACACACGGGCACCGAGCATTATGAACGCATCGTCGAGCCAAAGGAAGTGCAAAAAACCGTTGAAAAGCTTGTGTGGCATTTTGACGACTTGACCTGGGATTCTGCAAGCATCCCGTTATTCTTGGTTTCCGAGCTCGCACGAAAACACGTAAAAGTCGTATTAAGCGGCGAGGGGGCAGATGAATTGTTTGCAGGATATGAACGGTACCGCCCCTTTTCACCCGCAATCCCCCTTGTGCCCTGGAACATCCGCACGCACGTATACAAGAGATATATCACCATGTTTGACGATGCAACAAAAGCACGCCTAGGAATTGGAAAAAGTTATGCGGAAATCGTGCTTGACTCATACCTTTCACGCACTCCACGAAACCTGCAGAATGTTCTTGATTTTGAATATAATGAGTTTCTTCCGCACCAATTGCTCAACAAGGCAGACAAGGCAACCATGGCAGCATCCATAGAAGGTCGCGTGCCGTTCCTTGACAATTCAGTCATAGAAAAAGCAAAGCATATTCCACTTCATGAAAAAATGCTTTTATTTAAGGGAAAGGCAGTGCTTCGCGCGGCGGTAAAAGATATAACACCTACAGTTGCACGCGCACGGGCAAAACAAGGGTTTGGCGCAAAACCGATATTTTGGCTTTCGCATACGCCCTTTTTGGAGTACACCAAAAGCATGCTTGCTGACGGTCACGCGAAGGAGCTTGGTATTGATTTGTCATACGCAAAAACAATGATTGAGGAACGCACAAAACCAAAGCGAGCATACCAAATTTGGAGTTTATTACTCCTTGAATTATGGTACAGGAAATTTTTCGGTGAATGAGTTAATAAATATCCGGTCCAAAAAAGATCTGTGGAATGGATTATCCCTGCAAAAATTTCCCTTTTCGACCCACCATACTCACTTGAATTCCATAAAAAGTATGATGGGCGACTAGGATTCCACGCATACATGCCAAATTCAATACGAAACGGAAAAGTAGTTGGGCTCCATGAAGGGCGTGACGTAACACTCCCGAAAGGAACCCCAATACTTGCACCATCTGATTGTACGATTGTTGCTTGGATGAAAGGAAACAAAAAAAACGGCGGATGGATAAAACTTGCATTTGAAACTCCGAAAGGAAAATATTTTATGGAACTTACTCATGTAAACGGGCAGGAGTTCAAATCCGGACAAATCGTCTCAAAAGGAACCGAACTTGGAACGGTTTATGTAGTTCCTAGAATCGGAAGAGCAACACTTTGCATTAAGATATATACTGACAAAGGCAAGCCAATTGATTTTCTTAAAGTAATTGGCCAACCTGCAACACCAATAGAAGTTAAGCAAGAGCCAAAAAAACTTTTGCGCTAGAATGCTCGTTGTAAAAGACAGACCTCTAAAAGTACACAAAACAAGAAAGTTAAAAACGTAAAGTAGTAAACTAGGGTTATGAAAAAATTGATCGTTCTTTTTATAATAGGAATTTTGATTTTTGGCTGCACTGCACAAAAAACAGATGATAAAACAACAAGCGCAACCAACAGCAATACTCTAGAAAAAAATGAGATTGAAAAAACCTTCAAAACCTCACTTAACAAGCTTGATGATGAATATGTAGGTGGGAACCTTTCAAAAGAGGAATACATATTCTATTCTTTACAAGCAATCTATGAACCTGCAGAGTTGCCTTCTAAGTATGCAGGTGTCCCTATTGTTGAATATGATGTATCAGATGAAATAATGCGCGCAATGGAAAACTGGGATAGTTTAAGTAAAGAGCACAAGCAAAAAATCCTTGAATGGACTGCAATTCCAGATGTTTCAAATGCACAAACCGTATCTTTAATGGGAAAACACGCATCATTATCAGGAGGTACATTGCAAACCTCCCAAACATACACTGCTGATGCGGCAAATGGGAACGTCAAAGTATATGCAACGCTTTCAGCAGGCCATTCTGAAGTTGATGTACAGCAACTTAAGCGAAAGATGAAAATGCTCAAAGAAGCTGCTGATGACTCATACCAAAAATTCAAGGACCTTCTTGGAATCGAACCAACTTACGCTGCACACATGTTTATTCAGCAATCACCCGGAGGAATACTTGGTGGAACAACGCTTTATTCCACTCCAGATGATCCTTATGAACGATGCAAAATCACTGTTGATGTTGATCAAATCCAGGATGAGAAAAAAATAAAGTCAACGACAGTGCATGAGTTGTTCCATTGTTTTCAGTATCACATCCCTTTACGTGACTGGAATAACCCTGACCAAAAATGGCTGCGTGAGGCAACTGCAACCTGGTCTGAAAATTATATTTATCCGGATACTAATAGAGAACAATTCTACGTACCATTATTCTTTGAAACCAGGTACCTGCCATTAGTCAAACGGGAAGGCAACAAGGAATATTCAGACTATTTATTTTTCAAATTCCTTGAACAAACTGCTAGCAAGGAGGTAGTTGGAAAAATACTGCTTGATGCAAAAACAAAGGGTACGCGAAATGCAATTACTTCAATTAATGAGTACGATGAAAAGTTTGCGGAATTCAGCGTCTGGAACTGGAACAAGGATCCTATATTAAAATACACTGATACGCCTTCATTCCCGCAAGTAGGTGTAAGTGGGAGTGCAGTAATATCAAGGCAAATTAATGCAAAGGAAGAAACAACAATCACTGATTTTTTCCCCCACAATGGAGCAGCATACCATGTTTACAAAATTGATCCTAATAGCGATGTGAAAGAGATAAAGATTAAATTTAGCAATGAGGGGGACGCAAAAAACCAGCGCAGGGCGTTAGTAAAAATAGGCAATTCCTGGACAGAGGAGTATTGGACAGGAACGCTTGAAAAAACATTCTGCTTAACAAAACCAAATGAAAAGTTGAGTGAACTTGTAATTGTTTTTTCCAATTCGCAGATGGACAACGAGCTTGAAGTAGTAAAATATGACGTTGACACTACTGGCGAGTGCCCATTTGAAATATCTGGAATAACAAAAATAACATCCAACATGCACGTAACAGATGCTACAGGAACAATGGATTCAACAGGAACATATATTTCAAATGACGTTTTGCAATTCAATTCAGAGGAAAATCAGTACGAATTAAAATCAAGGACTGCAACTTGTACGTATACTGATAACAAAAACCTCCAAGATGAAATTTATACGATCATAGCACACGAAAGCGGCTCAGGCACTATTACTGAAGAATATACAACTGATGCGCCTATGAAGATGCATTTTGATTATGATGATAAGGAAATTGACTTTATTACCTCACCAAGTTACAAAAATCCAAACTGGGTTAAGATTACTGGCAATATGCTGATTAAAACTGCATACAGCTCAAGCGATACGCCAGTAACCAAAAACGACGGATGCAGTGTCTTCTCAAGCCTTGCAGGAAACACGCCATTGAAAATGAGTGAGTATTTGGATGGTAACCGGCTTCATGGAACAAAAACCATAAGCAATGCAGGGATTACTGCAACGGTTGAGTTTGATTATATTATTTCAAGATAAAATAGAGGATTAAGGTGGAAGTAATAGTTCCATGTTACTCTCAAAATTCGTTTTGAATACTTCAGGTGCACGCGCATCATTAGTACTCAAACAAGCTTAGATCCTTTCTTTTAACACTTTTAGTAACTATAAGTAAGAATTTAACCCCTTTATTGATTGGATATACTATGAAAATCCTTCATTTCATAGGCTCCCTTGAGATAGGCGGAACTGAAAAAATGCTCCTCACCTACCTTTCAACTACAAAAGAAAAGGAGCTCACCCATGTAGTATGCACTCTTTTTGATAAGGGTGCGCTTAGGGAAGAACTTGCAAAAAAAAATATTCATGTCAAAACACTGGATATAAAGGGAAAACTTGGGCTTTTGGATGCTATCGGTAAATTTGTAAAAGTCCTTGAAAATGAAAAACCCAGCATCGTTCATTCATATTTATTACAGGAAAACCTCGTTGCGCGATATGCGATTGAAAAATACAACAAAAAATACCAACAAAAAATAGTGCTTATCAACGGAAAACGCGACACTGACCGCGGTAAAGCGTTCTGGAAAGTATGGCTTGACAAGCAAAGCCTCCACAAGGCAAACCTGCATGTCTCAAACTCAAAAGCAGGAGTTGAGGAACTCAAAGGATATGGCGTACCGGCCGATAATATCCTCTACATACCAAACGGCAAGGAACTGCACATACAAAAAATAACCAAACAAAAGGCAAAAGAAGGCCTTTCGCTCCCACAAGATACGTTCGTCATTTCATGCGTTGCACGGCTCTACTCCTTCAAGGGGCACCAGTACCTTCTTCAAGCAATGAAAAAGGCGCAAGAGCACCTCAAAGGGCTTGACTGGAAACTATTATTAGTCGGAGACGGAGAAATGAAAACGGCACTTGAACAATATGTTGCATCACATGGGCTTCAAAAGTACGTGGTTTTCCTTGGCGAACGAAATGACGTGCCCCTTATCCTGCGTGCAACCGACTTATTCGTGCTCCCGACGTTACG
The DNA here is from genome assembly GCA_964434735.1 of Microcaldota archaeon. Lineage (GTDB taxonomy): Archaea > Micrarchaeota > Micrarchaeia > Anstonellales > Bilamarchaeaceae > CAYSWK01. Next base: position 58,558 of record CAYSWK010000002.1, read on the forward strand.
CGAAGGAATGCCCGGTGCTTTAATGGAAGCAATGGCTGCAGGACTTCCCTGCATCGCAACGGAAATTGACGGATGCAAGGAACTCATTGAAAATGAAAAAAATGGGCTTTTAGTACCCGCCAAAAATACAGATGCGCTTTCTACGGCAATTATTTCACTTATCCTTGATCCTATTCTTTGTGCACGGCTTGGAAAAGAAGCAAAAAGAACCATTGAGGAAGAGTTCTCACTAAGCAAAATGATTACACAAATTGATGAGTTATATATGCGCTTTGCATAAAGCCAAGCTCTTAAACCTTTAAGCAAAAAAAGCCATAGGTATTTGTATGAACTTCGTCCCCAAAAAAATATTCTTTACCAAAGGAGCAGGAAAACACAAGGACCAGCTTGCCTCATTTGAAGTTGCACTCCGGGATGCAGGAATCTCACAATTTAACCTCGTAACCGTTTCAAGCATCCTTCCACCCAACACAAAATTCGTTTCACGTGAAGAAGGGCTCAAAGACCTTAACCCGGGACAAATCGTATTTGTAGTACTTGCACGCATGGCAACAAACGAACCGAACCGTCTTGTTGTTTCTTCAGTAGGTGCAGCAATACCTGCTGACAATTCCCAATACGGATATTTGAGCGAACACCATGCATACGGTGAAACGGCTGAAAAAGCAGGAGATTATGCGGAAGATTTAGCCGCAAGCATGCTCGCATCAACCCTTGGCATTCCTTTTGACCCTGAAGACGCATGGAATGAACGCGAGGAACATTTCAAGCTCAGCGGCAAAATCGTAAAAACAAGAAACATCACCCAAAGTGCTGAGGGTGACAAGGACGGTAAATGGACAACGGTCATATCTGCGGCAGTATTGATACTTTAGTCTTATCTAACAAATCTTTTTACCAAACGATTAACCAATTCCCTAAAATACGGCCCGTCAAGCTCAAGCTTTCCGTCAACAAATGCTTTTCGCGCAAGCGTACGCGCTTTTGATTCGTCTTCGCAAATAGATTCAATGGCGTTTTGCCACTTCAACGTGTCAAATGAGTCAATGACCCAGCCCTTAGGAAGATAATCTGACGTACCTGCTAAAGAGGTAGTAACTACAGGGGTGCCGCAGGATAATGCCTCAAGAACGCAATACCCGATAGGGTCGGCTTCGCTTGGAAGAAGAAGCATGCGCGCGGTTGCATACAACTCAAGAAGTTTTTCATACGGGAGCTTCTCATACACTGTAACGTTTGGAAGCGACTTTGCGTCGCGCATTATCTGTTCATACAATGAAGAATCGCCCGGGGGTTTTGTTGCAACGATTACGAACTGCTGGGAAGGAATTTGTTTTGCAAGCGAAACGATAACCTCGGGGTGTTTTATATCAACAAGGCGCGCAACATACAGAATGTGCTTTCCCTTTTGGTAGGAAAAACGTTTAGGAAGAAAACAAGGAACGTAAAACGTCTCAAACCCTTTTGACTCGAGGAACTTTTGAACGCGCGGAATATGCGCAATGAACGGCTGGCCCTTAAGGAGCATACCAAGCGTAGAAAACGCAAGCCGCTTATGGCTTTTCTCACCCCAAGACTCCTCGCAAATGAATGACTTAATTCCCTTCAATGAATAGGAAAACCCTTGTGCGCTTAAAAAAATACTGCGAGCGATAATAATATCTTCCTTTGACGGACGAATTTCCTTTCCCTTATGCATGATCCTAAAACGATGAAGGTATTTTTTGCTTGCAAACGTAAGCGCCCGATGGTAATTTTCATCAATATCGTCAGCACGTATATACTCTGCATTCGTTTTCCTTGCAACCTCCTCAAACAAGGAATGCAACCCGTCATACACCGGATGCTTGAAAAGAGTGTTGATTATGCGCATAATGATCAGTTTTATGGTTGAGTTCGAAGCCGAATTCTCTTTTCCTTCCCATCAATTTCAGCAACCGAAATAATCATGGAATCGGTATCGTGCACCGTAAATGAATCATTTTTTTTAACAACATACGTTTTTTCTTCTTGAATTTTTCCAAGAGGAGGTTTGATTGTACCTTCACGTACTGCCTCGGCCCACTCTTTAGTGTATTCATGCCATGCAATACTAAGTGTCGCAGTCATGCCGGATATGCCCTTAAGACATATACGCAAACGGACCTGTCCAAAATAACCGCATTCCCCTTCCTTAAGGGATAATTCCGTATAACGCCCATCATGTGCAATCCTACTTGACCCATTCATAGTATTTTTTCAACCCTTCATCGATCCCGATTTTTGGGCTCCATCCAAGCTCTTTCTTGGCTTTTGAAAAGTCCGCCTGAGTATGATCAACATCCCCTTGCACTGAATCTGCATAGGTTATTTTGGATCTTGATCCGGTGATTCGAATTATTTTTTGAGCAAGTTCCTTAATGGTAATGGTCTCCTTTGCGCCGATATTATATACATTACTTGAACAGTCCCGTTTAAGCGCAAGAAGAAGCGAATCAACAACATCATCAACGTATGTGAACGACCTCGATTTGCTGCCGTCCCCAAGTATGAGAATATCCTCGTTTTTCATCGCTTTTTGAAAGAAAATATTAACGGCCAAATCGGGGCGTACGCGCGGGCCGTACACGGTGAAATACCGAAATGAAGGAATGGACATTCCATACGACTGTGAATACGTACGTGCAAGGTACTCGCACGCAACCTTGCTTACGGCATACGGGGAAATGGGGGCATAGGGGGTGTCTTCAGTAGTAGGAAGTTTTTTTGCGTTCCCCACAACCGATGAGGATGAAGCAAAGTAAACACGCTTGATTCCGCCTGCACGAGCCGCCTCAAACACGTTTGTAGTTCCTACGACGTTTACGTCCATCGTCTTTACCGGTTCCTTCATGGAAATACGAACGCCCGCTTGGGCGGCCTGATGGAATACGACATCAACGTCATGCATTGCCTTACGAACCGTTTCCTTATCACGGATATCCCCTTCAAGAAGTTCACATTGCTTATTTTTGAGTGCCTCCTTAAGATTGCCCTTTTTGATCGATGGGGCATAATAAATGTCAAGATTATCAAGAACCCGAACCTGGTGGCCTTCGCCCAAAAGACGGTCGACAAGGTGCGAGCCGATAAATCCAGCGCCTCCTGTTACCAAGATATTCATAAGTGAACTGTACCCAAGAACCATTTAAAACATGTTTATTACCTATTCGATTTATGGAATTGCCGTTTCGTATGGAAAAAGGACTCATTGCGATACTCATCGTATCCTTAGTATATATGGGAATAAGCGGTTCCTTCCTTTCTACATTCAACGGCCTACCCTCACCGCTTTTTGGAGGGGACTACTACTACCAGCTTGGGCAAATATACCACATGTATGAATCAGATTTTGTTTCATGGTTTGGCACAAGCAACGGAATCGGCACGCTTCCGGCATATCTTCCCGTGTATGGGGTATTCGTAACGATCATCGGAAAAATTGCGTTCCTCAAGCCCTTGGAAGCCATGCTTTGGGCGAATATGGTTTTCATACCCCTTTCACTCATACTTTTCTATAAACTGCTTCGCGAACTTTTTGATGAATGGACTGCCGTTTTTTCAATCGTTATCGGAATATGGGCATACCTTTTTCCCCTTTTCAAATACACGGAATTCGCAAAACTAGTTATAGTGCCCTTATTTCTTTGGATGATGATCCGATTTTACAAGGAAAAAACAACGAAAAATGCGGCGTTATTTGGAATTTCGTTTGGCCTGCTTGCAATTTCACATACAACGGGTCTTGTTTTTGCAAGTGCGGTTTTAGCAGTTACAACCCTCTATGAATTGTATCCCCTCTACTCAAAAAAACTTCCCTCTTTAAACAAGTTAGTCGAAGAAAACAAGTCCCTTCTCGTAATGATGGGGATTGGAGCGTTGGTTTCGCTCATCTACTGGTTTACTCCTCTTTTCACGTATCACCTTTCTTCAGGATTAAAAAGTTATATATGGAGTTTCTTGCCCAATCAAATATACGTAGGAATTGATCCTATCTTATGGCAAATTCTAGACTTTGGAAGCATACGAGGAATACTCTTTGGCTTGGGAATGATCGCGGGGGCATTCTGTATTATACAAAATAGAATTCAGGAAAAGCAATACCATCTCCCTCTCATGGTTTGGGGAACCGCAATGATTCTGGTTTATTCTGCATACATTACTATGCCGCTCTTGAACCTTCACTTTGCGCCGGGGTATATATACGATATGTATGTGCTTCCCTCCTGCCTTTTCATCATCGGAATTGGGCTTACGAACATTTTCACGGCTCTCGATGCCCAAAAACGTAAAACGGCAGGAATGGTACTTCTTGCAATCCTTATCATGACAAGCACCTTTGTGTCATATGATTCTTGGCTCAACAGGGACAGTTTCAAAAATGCACGAAACGGAATTCCGCCTGTGTATATAAGCCTACAAGCGGCCCTTCTTAAAAATACGAATGTAAACGACGTTATCCTTACGACAAATGAACATAGTTTCATGGTCAATGCCTTGAGTGGACGTAAGGTTCTTGTTTCAAGACGGGCCCATAACGATGCGTTTACGCAAGATTTCGATGACCGACAACGAGATGCTGCAATCATATTATATGGAAAAAATACTCAGCAAAAACAAGAATTGCTCAATAAATACTCCGTAGACTACGTATACATTGATAGTGGCTGGGGTTCTTTTGAATTCAGCCCAAACGGGCCTAATGATCCGCTTATGGTTTTTGATACGCCCCAAATGCGCAAAGATTTTGCAGACGCGGGCGTAATGGTTGCACCTCTCTATTGGTATGTGGACCCCTCAGTACGCGCAAGCGGGGTGAAAATGTATGACCTGCTCATCGTTTCACCTGAAAATTATGAGGAAACAGGAAAAGGCCTTTGGGAAAACGGAATAGACTCGCTTCTCACGCCTGTTTGGACGTATGAGCAAAACGGGCAAACTCTTGCAGTACTGTACAAAGTAAATTCCAAAAACTAAATTCCAAGAAAGCAGTGAATAAAAAGGTTTAGAATTACACTTAGTAGTATTTATTGGTGAAATCAATGGCAAAAGTAGTAGTCAAAAATGACAGCGTAACAGTCGATGTTCCGGATGGATCACTTCTTGCAGAAATAGATGGAAAGGCCTCCGTACTTTTTGCATGCAAAAGCGGCACCTGCGGATCGTGCTTGGTAAAGGTAGTTGAAGGAATGAACAACCTTGAAGCACCTAACGACATTGAAGCGGTCGGCCTTCAGGCATTCGGCTCAGATCCTGCACACCGGCTTATGTGCCAGGCAAAAATAAAGAAAGGATCCATTACCGTCGAATATTAATGTATTTTATCATTTTTCTTTTTAAAAATAAAAACAAAAATTACGTCAAAAGCGTACTTGAGGTTTCACGGATTCGTGTTGCGGCAAAGCTTATTGCGGCTACGACAACACCGCCTACAAAAAGCCCAATTGCGATTGTTTGCCACTTACCGCGATTTTCAGGCGTTTGGGTAAAAGAAAGACCATATACAATTCCTGAAAGAATAATGAGAATAACTGAGATGGTTGGAGCAAGCGTTTCAAGAAGCCCTTGTATGTTCGAAAGCACAACCTCAATGCCAAGTGCCATAACTACAGTTGACGACTAAGGTTTATAACTGTTTTCAGAAGACTCCTAAAAGCTTACTTTACAACAACGGTCGCTTTTGCTGGTTTCCCGGGTAACGTTACGTAATACGTGCCTGCTGCAAGTGATTGCTCAAACGACTCCCCGGGTTTAAGGTATTTTGAAACAATATGGGCACCCGTTTTCGAACTAATTCGAACCGTATATGCCTTTTGCCCCTCATTTGTAAGCACAAGAGGCTGGTCTGTTGCACTGGTTATTTGAGCGGGCTTAAGCGTATCCGAACCGATCATAAGGGTAGACTGGCTTCCTTGAGGATACTGCGCTTGCACTTCAAAAGAAACAGATTTGAAAAGTTTTGGTTCGTAGGAAGTAAAATCATTATTGACAAATTCAACCGTAAGGGTGTGTTTTCCGGTTTTAAGGTTTTCAAACAAGTACGCACGTTCCTTCGTATGAATGGGTGGTTTGCCATCAAGTGAAATCGCAAAATGCCCCTCTCCTGCCACGGCACGCCCGCCTTCTTTTACGAGCTTCACGTTAGAAGGAGCTAAAACAAGCGTTAAATCAACGGCGTTGGTCATGGTGGGGTATGTCTCACCAACCATTGGCCGAACAATAAGAAATCCAGGATATTTGTGAGTAATGATGGAACTATCCTTACTTACTTCGGTTTTAGGGCTATCGGGCTGACCAAAAGCGATGCAACCTGCAAGCATCAACGCTGCAAGCACGGCTAGTAACCCATATTTTTCCATACAACCCACTTAATTGAGATATTGTGTCCTATTTAATACTATGTCACATGGTGTTTAAAAATGTAAGTTTATGACTTTTTATTCGAGACATG
>CAYSWK010000002.1:65126-103071 GCA_964434735.1 Microcaldota archaeon
TAAGTACGGACTTTAAACCCTTCTTTTCACTATTTTTACATAAGCAAGCATTTTTTTCTGCCCTCGGGCCTTGCTTAGGAGAGTCTTTCAATGATAAATCTCGAATTTAACAGGAACACAAAGGAAATTTTGGTAAAGGAAGCATCCCACGTTACTTCGCTTTCAAACGGATTCTACGGGACGATGAAAAAGGGAATTATTTCACTTGAACCGGAAGAAGCACTTTACATTATGGATATCCGAAATGGCGCTTGTACGGATGAGGCACTCAACCGTTTTACGTTCAACGACCTTGCGCAATGCTTTACCCATCGTAAGAAATTTGCCGCCCGGTTTCTCACATACAAGGATTGGCGCGACAAGGGACTCATCGCACGCTCGATTGAAGATGTGGAATCTGGTTATGGCCGCGCACCCTTAAAACAGTACCAAAAGGGCGAAATCACCTTTGACAGGTTTACGTTTGAAGGATTATTTTATGCTGACGATTTGCTCACCACGATTGATGATGAGTTGGTCGGGAAGGAATTATATGAACGCCACTGGATAGGCCAGCATGGGACGTACAAAGCGTCGCACCGGGGAAAGATTTCAAAGTTGGATATCTACGAAACCTTGTTCCTTATGGACAAGGGAATCCTCAAGCTCAAGAATGCAACCTATAAGGAAGTGCACGCGGCCGCAAGCGAACGCATCAATTATTTTGATGACCTGTACAGCGTGTACACTGAATGGCGCTCAAAAGGATACGTGGTCAAGTCAGGATTCAAGTTCGGCACGCATTTTCGTATTTACCTGCCTGGTGCATCGCCCATTAAGGACCAGGATGAATGGATCCACTCAAAGCACGTACTCCATGTATTTTCACGGAAAGAAAAAATGATCATTTCGGAATGGGCGCGTGCAATTCGGGTTGCGCACTCGGTGAAAAAAACATTCATCCTTGCAATCCCCGGAAAGAAAAAAGAGGCAAAGAAAACAAAAAAGCTCATGCTTGACTTTTTGCTCTATCATCGTAAAAACGACGGGATTGAAAACCCAAAAACAGGAAAGCCCCGCTATTTGATGTACTCGCTTTCCGAGGATGAGTATATTGGGGGTGAAGAGCTTGCAAAAGCACTTTCCCAATGCACTGACGTGGGACTTGAGATGATGATGGCAATTGCCGATAGGGAAAGCTCGATTACCTATTACCAGATAAAACGCATCGAGCTTGCAAAAAGCGAATATGAGTATTTCGAGATTGAGTGGCTTCAACCATGAAGCCACAGCCCTCTAAAATTATTGGGACTCATGCTCTTCGGGTGTAGTTACCCCTTGAAGCTCGATCCGAAGGCCGTTGCCAACTTCGGCGTAAGGATTACCTAACCCCTCGCCACTTATCCTTCCAAGCTGGAATTGAATAGAACGTTGTGCTTGAGAGTCAATAAGCGACCCGTCAACAAAACTCAAGCCAAACGTGCTGCCTGTAAATACCAAGGTACCTGGGAAAACCGTAAAGGGCCCAAGCTCAACATCTTCCTGACCTAAATGATAATCAACTGAAGAAATGAGATTATTGTTATTGTCAACAAGCCCAAATATGGCACGAGGTAAGTAAAGACATCCTGATTCAATTCCTTCCGCCGTTGACATGGGAAGTGAAATGTCCATAAGATTAAGCGCCATCGAAACGCCGTTAAGGACAAGAGGGATATCCTCACCGATATGAACTGCGCCTTGAAGAACGCGTTGCTCTTCGCCATTGATTATTGAAATGATCTGCATACCTGCTTCGTTAGTTGCAAACGTGGGTGAAATCAATGCATAGGAAACGGAAATTTCAATGCGTGCATTTTCGTTGAGTGCAATAACCGTATCACTGTTTGGGAAGTCTGTTGCATAAGCAACGTGGCGTCGCATATCGTTGCTTAAATCAACAAGTTCAAATCCTGCAAACGGCCTCATAGATTCGTTGTTTGCAAGCGTAAGACCAACCTGTAGTTGAAGATTGCCAACTTCAAGCGCTTCTCCTTCATTCAAAATACCAAATGTTCGATTTCCTTGCGAATCAACAACTTCAAGGGATACCTGCTTTATGCCAAAATCACTTGAAAGAGACGGCACAGCCCTGAATGAATATGGTTCACCTTCGATCTCCACCTCGCGTGGCTCGTTGTCCTGAAGAATAATAGGTTCCATGCCCCTGCCAAGTACGCGAACAAACGATGCGAGATTTTGCGAACATCGTGCAGAAACGTGCACGGCCGCATCAGGTTGTGCATCAACTGCTGAATCGAGGACTCCTGCATCTTCCAAACGTGCGTCTAGCGTCGGGCGTCCGGTATCCGGTGCCAGGTGTCCTGTGTCCACTGCATGTCCAGTGTCTGAAGTTGAGTCTTGGGTTGGAAGTCTTGCATCTTGTGCGTGAACGCCTGAATCTGCGCCTGCGTCTTTTCCAGTACAATCCTCCTCGTTTTGAACCGTACGGCGTTGGCCATTTTCAACACAAATAATTTTTACACTTCCACCGTCTCCTGGCTCATAATCCACGCCCAAATCGTTTTTAGCAATACAACTTGTAAGAAGAGTTGCACATGCAAAAGAAGCAAATCGCGAACGAACTGAAAAAATTCGGGTTCCGGCTCGTGAAAGGGAAATTGTTTTCATAGTAACAAAAGATGGACGAATGTGCTTTTAAAGATATCATACACGAACACGTTGTCTACGAGGAGAATGCAAAACAAGCCGCGTCTTGAGGAATTCCCTAAATTTCTCATGATCAACTGAAGTGATAATCTCATGTGGACGCGTTCCCTTGGAAAAATCAAGACTCCCGCGCGAAGTTACAGAACAGGAAACGGGCCGCCGAACTACCGCTTGAGAGTATTCGAGAATAAACGGAACATATGCGTCAGATACATTCATTTGATGCAATTCAATATGCCGATAAACCTTTCCAAAAGCACCGTGAGGGCCGGATAACCCGGAATTACCAAGATTGACAAGAAGCCGCAGGCTAAAATCAAGTTTTTCAAACTCCTCCCTTGAAAAGCCATGCGAATCCCTAAACTGCATTGAGATGGAATACAGCTGCAAAAAAATCTGGAAGCTGGTTTGTACCTGCTCGTATCGGGCACGGGCCCATTCGGAAAGATCAGGATGTTCAAGGGCCTTTGAATATGCCGCCACCTGCGTGTTCAAATAAAAAAACTCATTGTCAACGCGGGGATCCCAGGGCAACCTGCCGGTAAAAGATTTAAAAAATTCAAGAAGCTCCTGTGCTCCCTCATAATCGGCATGATGTATAACATTCTTAAGTAACTCCCATTCCTGACGAAATTTCCACGCCTGCGCCATAGTTGCAATCATGCGCTCGGATTTTCCTCCCTTCAGCCTCGTCAACAAGGAACAGGGAACAGGCTCAATGGCATCAATAGGGATGATTGTAAGCGGGACACCTGAGTCAAAAACAATTTGTGCTGCCGCAACATCACGCACGAGGTTATGCTCAACACCCTCAAGCATGCCGCCAAGAATATGTATGCGAGGAATTTTTTGAATAATGGAAGGGTCACGCTCGAATGCGCGTGCAATGGTTGTAAGCGGAGCAATACTTACAATTGCCGCGCCAAGTTCATGCACCTGCCGAATAAGAAGGTCTACCCCATCTAATTTTAGAACCGGTTTTTTCCGGTCTTTTTGAGAAAGCGCAACACCCTCAAACCCCGTTACAAAGGGAGTTTCAAACGGATGTTCCGCATAAATTGCAGTATCGCTTCCTTGTGCGATGAGAATGAGGTTTTCAGCACCAAGCATTGCCCGCACAAGGCGTTCGCGCGTATCAAGCACGCCATGAGTCACAATGACGCTTGCAAGCCTTAATATTGGCGAACGAAGAAAGCATTGAAGTGCTAATGCGTCATCAATATCAGAACCGATATCAGTAAGAAGAATATACGGAACGTTTGTCATTAGACTACACCTAGTTTTCTTCCAACCTGCCGGTAGGTTTTTTGATTATCAGGAACACGAAAGTCCTGAAGCGATTTTATCCTTCGCAACCCCGCAACTTGGCGCAGCTGCGAACGATAGTCTATGACGAACGTCCCGTTCTCCCGCACCCCAAGAACACGAGGCGTATCTAGAAAAGCCATCTCATGAATGTTTGCAGACGTTAACCCCGGAGGTTCGCAGTGGGGCTCTACAAAAAGCGCATCGACATGCGTTGCGCCCCGCTTCATAAACTCCCCTGCAACATAAGCCACGGTCCGTGCAGTCAAAGCGTCATTATCCAAAAGAAGGATGCGCTTGTTCTTCACGTCTGCAGTAACAAAATGGCTAATGGGTGCAGTTACCCTGCGCCCTGCCGCGCGTGCTACATATAGTTCACGTACTTTGGAAGGGTTTTCAAGCGCAAAAAGGAAAGAAAGCCACAGGCCTTTTCGTGCAATACCTACAATAGTATCATATTTGGAAATCAATGACTGCACCGCATTCCAGGCACTTGCAAGATGCCCTGGATACTGATTATAATTAGGTGCCTCAATTTTAGGAATAGGGATTCCTAAAGCGTTTAAAATGTCCCAACCCCGCGTTTGCATATACTCCTTAAAATAAGCCTGGAATGAAAGGAGCACGTTCGCTTGATGGGGGTTTGATGCAAGTATCCTTAATGCATCTTCATCCGAATAAATTTGACGGACGAGCGGAATCGTACTGCCGACCCCAAGCAAATGAGTTTTGAAAATCCATTCAAGCGTATCTGAAGGAAGAACGCCGGAAGCAGAAGGCACTGAGATAAACGGAATCCCAAGCTCACGTGAAGCGACGCCTTCCAAATCATCACGGTCACCTACGGAAAGAACGCTTGAAGATGAGAAACGGTTTCGTTCAAGAATAAGCTCCATAACCTGACGCTTTGCACGAACGTATTCTGTTTGCGCAAGACCTGGCGTTTGCATGAACGTATCAACGGAAATACCGGGAGTTGGAAGCGCAACTAAAATATCAGTAAATAATGCGGGGTCGATTCCAACGCTTGCAAGCTGGGCACGTTTCTTTTGCAATTCTTGCTCACGATACCTTTCCTGCGTCGATTCAAGGGGTGCAGGATCGGCGCCACTCACAATGAAAAGTTTTTTTCCCGCGTGAACTACAGAAATAATCGCGGTAGCAAGACCTGTTTCCCGTACCCGATAAACTCCATCACGTAAAGTGGTGATGGTCTCGTCAAGGTCAAAAATGCCTGCGACTTTTGGGTGCCCAGGAATAAGGCTCATATAAACACAAATTTATATAAGTAAAAACAGTTTATAAAACCACAACAATTAATTTTAATCAACTTTATGAAGACTCCACTCAAGAAACTCCGCAAGCGTTCCTTGCGGATTTTTCTTGTTCCAAATTGCAACGATTTTTTTGTATTCCTCAATCTGCGCCCCATAAACGTGAAGATCTGATTCATACTGTTTTTTCTCATTTCCTTGCGGATACCAACGTACGACACATGCGCGATTTTCCACGTCGCAAAGCTTCCCCTCTTGGAACGTAAAGGGATAGGTCCTGCACAAAAAGGGGCGCGAGGGGTGAATACTACAACCTTTTGCATCCTCATCAAAAAAAGTGCATACCCTGCGCTGATCGTGCTTAAGCACAAGTATCTTTGGCCTTCCCTCAATCGTGACTGCAGGCTCTGTTCGAAAACGCGGAGAATACTCGTCAACCAAGTCAACAAAATCAAGCGGATCTTTTTTCAACTCCTCCTTTATCCGTCTAATGTCTGCAACTGTAATGCATACTCCAAAAGAGATGCAGCAGTTGTTGCAGCGCTGGCAGGAAACGAATCTTTTGTCGCGCGTCTTGAGTTTTGCACGTTCCATGGAAAAGCCCTACTCAAAAACAACCCGAATCGTATCTCCTGCCTTTTTGCCAAACTTGTCGCGCAAATGAATAGGAGCAATGAGTTCAACCACTTCCGTTCCGTGGTGGGTACGTATGGGAATGATGAGTGCTCCTTTTACGCCCTCAATAAGGCATGGATACGCAAACAAACCTCCATACGTGCGATCAGGAGTCTTGAACCCTTCAATGGTCAACGGATCCTTAGTCATCAAAACGGCACGGTTTTCCATCTGGTCTTTTGAAAGCTTAAGATTCAACGTTCCTGGGTACGGCCAAAATCCTAGTTTTTTCTCTATCTGCTCGCAGTAGGGTTTGAGCGAAAGATAATACTTCCCTTCGCCCAACCCGTCAATAATAGTGCCTTCAAGTATCAGCTGCTTTGGTTCAAAAACGGTTTGTAAAAGCACAAATTCCCGCTTTGCAAGCGCAAGCCCTTTGGAAGTAAGCATAAGTCCCTCTTCCTTTTTTTCAATAAGGCCGCCTTCAATAAGCAAACGCACCTGCCGCGATGCGTTCTGCTGGGACATGGAAAGCGCTTCTCCAATTATCGTTGTGGAAAGTGAAACGGCTTTTTGATGAGCGTTATGTTTAAGTAGGAGTAATAGCAATTCATCCATAACTATCATTTTTGAAGAGGGAAATTTAAAAGAGAGGGGTTAGGATGGTACAAAAATTACACAAGACACAGGCAGGTAGGTCTCCGATTGAAACTATTATTACTGAAATGAAAAGCCGCGCGCGCTCGCTTGAGCTAATGGGGTGGCCCCAATTAAATAAAGGGCGCCAACCCTATTTTAACGGAGAACACCTACCAGGAATTATTCACGTAAACCGAAGACCAGCGGCAATTTTCATAAGAAAAAAACCAAATCCTGATAGGCTTCCAGACCCATATGCTGATGAATAAACGAGCAGTAAGCAACGCATAAAAGGATAATACGCGTAACGCCTGCATGACCACTTCAACCGTTTCCGAAAAGCATGCGCACAAGATCCTTTTTGTCTCGTTTGAAGGCCTTATCGGTGACCTTGCATATGAAGTCACCAAACGCGGCCATCACGTCAAGTACTACATCAAGGATAAGGCAGAGCAGGACGTATGCGACGGGTTTGTCGAAAAATGCGAGGATTGGAAAAAAGAGATAGATTGGGCAGATGTCGTCGTGTTTGATGACATAGGATTTGGAAAGGAAGCGGACGACTTACGTAAAGCTGGTAAACGCGTGGTTGGTGGAAGCGTTTACACCGATCGTATTGAGGATGACCGCGACTTCGGGCAGGAAGAATTGAAAAATGCAGGCGTGAACATCATTCCAAGTTGGAACTTCACCAATTTCGACTCAGCAATCGCATTCCTCAAGGAACATCCTGACCGATATGTCATCAAGCCAAGCGGCAAAGTGCAAAATGAAAAACAACTCTTGTTTGTCGGGCTTGAGGAAGACGGCAAGGACATTCTTGAAATGCTTGAACGCTACAAAAAAAACTGGGCAAACAAGATTAAGCAATTCCAGATACAAAAATACGTTTCCGGTGTTGAGGTTGCCGTTGGCGCATTCTTTGACGGGGAGGAATTTGTTGGCCCCATTAACGTCAATTTTGAGCATAAAAAATTATTCCCTGGTGACTTAGGATTCAGTACGGGGGAAATGGGCACCCACATGTTTTTTACCGCACACAGCCCCATATTTGAAGGGACGCTGGGAAGAATGAAAACAAAACTTGCACAATCAGGCTATGTAGGATATGTTGATGTGAATTGCATTGTAAACGGACGCGGAATGTACCCTCTTGAATTCACCTCACGATTTGGGTACCCGCATATAAGCATCATGCTTGAGGGAATCCTAAGCGACATGGGCCATTTCCTCTACGAATTGGCATCAAAACACAAGCCGGAACTGCGAACAAAACGCGGACTTATAATGGGCGTGGTTGTTGCCGTGCCGCCGTTCCCATTCAAGGATGCGGACACGTTTAAAAAATACTCCGAGGACGCACAAATTATTTTCAAAAAGCAAGTAACTGACGGAATGCATCTAGGAGATGTTAAACTAGTTGATGGAGACTGGAGGCTCGCCGGCCAAAGCGGATATGCGCTCGTGATAACCGGTTCAGGAAGCACCATGGAAGAAGCACGAAGCATGGCATACAACCGAGTCAAGAGCGTAACAATCCCCAACATGTTCTATCGCATAGATATAGCAACAAGATGGAACAACGACTCGGACCGCTTACAAACGTGGGGTTTCCTTTAGAACAAGAGAATAAAAATAAAATTAATAGATAACGATAACTCCTTCGTTGTACCTGCGTACGCTTCCTTCAACCGCACGCCTCTGAAGCATGATGCGCATTTGCTCATATGCATCCGCCTTGTCCTCATGCAACCAACCAAGCTTCATATTAAGACGAATAAGGCGGCCAGGAATCAAATGGCGCGTTGACTTAGGCGGGAACTGCTCATGGTCATGCGCGGTTTTGATGATTTCCTCTTTCGTATAGGGCCTTCGGTACAATACGCTGTATCCCCTATCAAGATACTCATGCAAAAGATCATCTGCAACATATTCAACTTCAAGATTCTTAAGTGTTGAAAGGACAAATACCTGCTCCTCAATCATTTCCTTGATTTTGTAGGAGCCCGGGCTCAATATCTGGCTTGTGATAGTTGCACCTTCCTTTCGTGCAAGCATAAAGGGGCTCTTCAAACCTTTTACGGCTGCCATTCCCGAATCAAAATCAACTGTTTCTTTTTTAACATCCTTAAGCACGTCACCTAAAGGAGATTTCGTAACGGGAATCCAGGTTCCGACCTTTATATCTTTTGACTGGTAATCAACCGTCTGGCAAGAGGCATGCGGGCATTCGATAACCTGAAGAACCTTCAAACGGTGATGGCCGTCAAGGACTACTTTTGATTTTTTATCAACAATGATGGGGTCGACCAAATGGCCTATGTTAAGCATTGTTTCCTTCAATCGCTTAAGGTTTGAACTGATGGTTTGCTCATGCGGATACAATTCCTTTACCTTGCATATTTCCAGATCCTTAAGTATATCATCAAGAATGGTGCTCATGGTTTTTCCCTCACTCATAAAAGCTTCTTTATGTCACTTGATATTGCGGTAGCATCCGGATATCCTTGCGCCTTCTGTGCCCATTCCTTCTGTTTTTGCTCGTCTCCGTTTTTCTTTGCAAAAAGGGCAGCATAATAATATTCGTGGCCAAGGGTCGCCCGTTGCTGACTTGATTTTACTGACAAATAACTCTCCATCTCCTTAATCGCTGCCTTCTTTTTACCAAGGCGCTCAAGTGTCCGTGCCCGCAAAAGAATAAGCGGGTCATAGTGCGGGAAAAAAACAATTGCACGTTCAATATGTTCGAGTGTTTTGTATGTCTCGCCTGCCTTTGCAAGCAAAAGACAATAATTGTAATGAGGAGCGGCATTTGAAGGCATGAGGTAAATCGCAATTTTTGCCGCCTTCAAAAGGTCTTCAACTGAAAATTCCTGCGAGCCGCTTAATGCAAGGTACAAATGCGGGAAGTAAGGATTTATTGCAAAAACTTCTTTGGCGTGCTGCATCCCTTCTTTTGGTTTACCGCCGACCATTTCAATAGAAGCAAGCACCGTAAGAATACGAGCATAATACGGGTCTGCTTTCAAGTACCTCTTGGTATAGTACTCCATTCTTCGAATATCATGAGAAGATTCTGCAACCCGAAGGAACAACGCGGACGCAAGATCGGGACCTGCTTTTCTAAATGCAACTTCATCAAGATTAAGCCGATTGTTTGAGACGGCCTTTTCAGCAAAATCAACCAACTCAATCAAAGATGCATCTGAAATATGATTAATACGCTTAGTGACCTCATCGTCAAGTGAAACCCCTAATTTTTTGACAAGTTTTGAAAAAAGGCGCCTTAAAATTTCAGGGAATTCCTTAACCTCTCCTTTTTCCTGGATAATGTAATCTTTTGCACCCTTTTTTGCAAAGGTAAGCGTAAGAGTAAGTTCATTTGAAACAGTTGCCAGATCAAGGTGAAGCAATAAATCGCGTGAACAGGGGCCAAACGAGTACGTGCGAAGCTCCTCGTTAAGAACGTTCGTTGGGAACGCCTCAGGCTCGAGAATGCTTAAGGAAGGGATAAGACCAACATTTCGAAGGAATTGCCATCCTACTACGTATCCTATGCCTGTCATGGATTTTTCATGGAAGACAACACCAACCCGCGTACACTGAGTAACGTCAAGTGTTGAATAGAATGCCAAAACCATACAAAATCAATAAAGCCATTGGCTTAAAAATGCTGGCTTAAGCAAATTGAAAAGAACTACTGCAACTCTCAATAGTATATAAATAGTTCTATATATAGAACTTTTATGAAACAGGAAACGGTTGAAGAATACATCCGCCAAATTTCAAAACTAGACTCGGGTAACGGAGTACGCTCTACAGACCTTGCAAACGTCCTCTCACGTTCAAAAAATACCGTATCAATCATGCTGTACAAATTAATGGAAGAAGGATTCGTACATATGAAAAAATACGGGAAAATAACACTTACTAATAAAGGAATAAACATGGCAAAAAAAATGAATTTCAAACACCGCATTATTGAGACATTTTTATATTCAAAATTAGGGATCAATGAAAAACGCATCCATGTTGAAGCCTGCCAACTCGAGCATGCAATGAGCGATGAAGTTGCAGAAAAACTCTTTGAATTCCTTGGAAAACCAAGCAAGGATCCGCACGGAAAGGAAATACTATGATACGAGAATTCAAAAACGTCATTTTTGACAAAAAATTCTGGCTTTTTTTCGGCACCGGCCTTATTGTGAGCGTTGCATATATGGACCCCGGAAACTGGGGAACCTCAATCAGCGCAGGTGCAACGTATAATTATGATTTGCTATGGATCGTCTGGCTTTCAAGCGGAATGGCCATGCTTTTCCAGTACCTTTCTGGCAAAATGGGAATCGTAGGGTATTCACTCGCCGAAGTAGTTAAGCACAAATGGAAGGACAAACGGCTTGTGTTCCTGTACTGGCTCCTTTCTGAAATCGCCATTATTGCAACGGACCTGGCAGAATTTTTAGGAATTGTGGTGGCACTCAACCTCCTTTTTGGAATACCGTACCTTGAAGGAATGATCTTTGCAATGTTTGACGTACTCCTTTTGCTTTACTTAAGCAACAAAAATTTCAAGCTGCTTGAGTATGCCTTTATTCTATTTGTAGGGGCCATTGGCCTGGGATATGTGTATGAATTATTCATCACGCACCCATCTCTCCATGAAATTGCAGTACATTCGGTTACGCCCATCCTTACGCCTGCGATGATGCTTGTTGCAGTAGGAATAATTGGTGCAACCGTCATGCCGCATGCGCTTTTTGTCCATTCCTGGCTTTTGAAAAATAAGCTAAAGGAATACGGGAACGCTCTTTCAAAAAAAGACGCACTGCGATTTCATAAAGTAGATAATATTCTTTCACTCATTGTTGCGGGATTCATCAATGCCGCAATATTGATTATGGCAGCCGCCGCATTCCATGCAAACGGCGTGAATGTTGCAACAATTGACGATGCTTACAAAACGCTTACGCCTCTTTTTGGTCAACTTGCGTCAACAGTTTTTGCAATTGCACTCCTTTCAGCAGGCATTTCTTCATCCATAACGGGCACACTTGCCGGGCAAAGCATCATGGAAAGCTTAACTGATTTCAAATTAAGTGCGACAATTCGACGAATAATTACGCGCGTAGTAAACATCATCCCGCTTCTCATCGCAATACTTTTGAACATCGAGCCGCTTCAAATACTTGTGTACAGCCAAGTCGTGTTAAGCCTTATGATTCCCTTACCGCTCATCCCGCTTATTTACTATACTGCTGACAAGAAATTGATGGGAGAATTCGTCAACAAGAATATAACAACCATTGTCGCAGGACTGTTTGCGCTGGTCATACTTGCGTTTAATATTTACTTATTGTATTCGACCTTTTTTGGATAATTTAATCCTGCACAAAAACTCCACCCTGCTCGTTAAGCTCATCTGCCCAAAGCACGATATCACGAAGAACTGTCTTTGGTGGGTGAGTAGTAAAATCAAGTTTTTTTCGTGCCTGCTCAATAGATTGTTTTGAAGAAACGACCCCAATTACGGGAATTCCTGCTTCTCTAAATACTCCTGAAACATGAGATGCAAGACTAAAACGGTGTCCTGCCGTTGCAGCAACAATCCCACGTGCTTGAGAGTACGTTGCAAGACAAGAAGGAGTAAGCACGTTGGTGCCAATATCAACAAGCACGTTTTGTTTTCGTGAAATATCGCGTATGATTCCGGCAATATCATATGCACGACCGCCCACATATACGACATCTGAACAAACGTACGTTCCTGAACCGATTGAACCGATTACGTTTCCAAAAAATTCAGAAACGTATATTTCAGTGCCTTCCGGCTTTGGCACCTCCTGCCAAGTATGTTCTGCAACTTGAGTAACTCCCCAACGATTTGGATATTCAACTGATTGTAATTCAAAATAAAGATCAGTACCCGCCTCACGCGCACATGCAAGCATCCGTTTAAGGAGAGGCTCAAGTTCAATGTCTCGAAGAAAAGACCTTGCACCTTCATCACTATCCGAAAGAATTAAACTAAACGAATAATTTTTGCGCCCTTCTTGAGTAAAAAAGGAAGCAGGGTGCTCAAACGGATATTCAATGTATAAATCGCCTACGGGCTTTATTTTTGAATGAAATGCATGCTCGCCGACTCCTCCGCCCAGACCGTGCCCTACACTAAAACGAACCTCGTCCCGGTCTTTAAGAGTAGTACCTGCAAGGGAAAGCCGGGGACCAAAAAAAGTCTGACCGTACGCATGAATATGCTCGCCGATCAAAGGCATGACCTGTATCCCAATGCCAAACGGCGCTTGTATTTTTTCAATAAGAGCGGTTGCCCATGGCTCAAGCTGGCTAAAAAGAATGGCTTGGATCGCATCAACCGCCCCTCTCCCGCCATTTTTAATTGGCTGAAATAGTGTCTTAAATACGCCTACGCCCTTTGCGGTTTGTTCATCTGAACGTACTGCGACGGCAAATCCATCAAGTTGCTCAAGCGCCTCCCGCACCAACCTTACTTCACGATCATCAAGCGTAAGTTTAGAATAAACTTCATCTCGAGCTTCAAATTCCTCATCAGTCGAATCTTGCACTCGCGCCAAACGAACTTGCAATTCCCCATGATCGTTAAGTACGCCAGCTCGAATCAATGCGGGGACAAAAAATTCATAAGGAAAGGAAATATGCGGTGGAACAAAGACCCCGTTACGCTCGAGTACGTCTTTGAATCGTGAAAGTTGAGTAGTCTTTGCGCCAAACCTTCCAGTGCCTATTCGCTGAGTGGAAAGGGAATGATAATCAATACGTGTTAGATTCATATGCTCACAAGATGTGATTAGGTATGATTAAAAATGCTTAAATATCTACCTATGGTCACAGTATTAAACCTTCATCGCAAAAGCAAATCATGGCAGAAGAATTCACGGTTACGCCCTGGGATGTTTCAGGACACGTAGATTATGATAAGCTCATCCAGAAATTCGGCACCAAACGCATCGATGCTTCTCTCAGAGGAAAGCTTACCAAAGATGCCAAAGACACCAACGTTCTTTTATCGCGCGAATTCTTCTTCTCGCACCGCGACCTTGACCTGGCACTTAAAGACTACGAAGCCGGCAAAGGTTTTTTCCTTTACACAGGACGCGGGCCTTCAGGGCCCATGCACATCGGCCACTTGATGCCCTTAATGTTTACCAAATGGCTTCAGGACCAATTCGGCGTCAATGTATACATTGAACTTACTGATGATGAAAAATACTGGGTAAAGGACCAGTCATGGGAAGAGATACAAAAATGGAGTTACGAAAACGCATTAGATATTGCTGCCGTAGGATTCGATCCTGAAAAAACGTTCATGTTCAAGGATTCCGAATACATCAAGAACGTGTATCCGTTAATGGTCAAAGTTGCAAAGAAGGTAAATAACACGACGGTAAAAGCGGTGTTCGGATTTTCAGGAGAAACAAATATCGGTCTCAACTTTTATCCAGCCTACCAGACCATGCCGACATTCTTTGAAAAGAAACGTTGCTTGATTCCGTGCGCAATAGACCAGGATAATTACTGGAGAATCCAGCGAGATGTTGCTGAATCACTTGGTTATTTCAAAACTGCGGCGCTCCACTGCAAATTCCTCCCTCCCTTAACCGGAATGGACGGCAAAATGAGCGCGTCGCAAGCCGATACGGCGATTTGGCTTACTGATGATGCAAAAACCGTGCGCAAAAAGGTCATGAAGTACGCATTTTCAGGCGGTAAGGATACGGTTGAAGAACACCGTGCAAAAGGCGGCAACCCAGATATTGACGTTTCATTCCAATGGATGAAAATTTTCTTTGAAGCGAATGACAAAACGCTTGCGCAAATTGAAAAAGATTATCGTGCGGGAAAAATCTTAAGCGGGGAAATGAAGCAATTGTTTGTTGACCGACTTAACACGTTTTTGGCAAAGCACCAGGAACAACGCCTTGCTGCAGCTTCCTTAGTTGAAAAAATGATGTACAAAGGAAAGCTGGCGCAGGAAATGTGGAAGAAAACATATCAATAATCATCTTCTGGAAATTCAAACAAACCAGCGGGCTGAGAGCCACGCGGTTTTATTTCGGGAGATTCCTCGTTTCTAGGTGGAATTGCATCACGCAACAATTGAACAAAGCGTTCTGCGTGGATTCCCAGGTTTTCTTCATTAAAACCATGTGTAAAAAGAGCACGCACAACACGATGAATCTGAGGGTATTCGCCTGACGGATCAATCACAACTTCGGCGTCAGGATAGCTTTGAGTAAGTAAAAGTGCAAGAGGATCAAATGCCCGTGAGCGTACAATTACCATGTCCCGTCCCTCAGAAAGGAACTTTGGAAGAGCATCAAGAAGCTGTTGTATCCGAACGTGTACATCAGAATAATAATGACGAATGATATCTTTTGCCAAGGCTATCGCTTCATCATGATGCGGATCATCGCCAAGGTGCATACGCGGAGTGTACGTTTGCGAAGCGTGCTGCACCATTAAAGGTGTAAGCGGTTCGAGAACAACTCTTATGAGACCTGGAGTCGCACGATTTAATTCTGCAATATTATTATAGCGGCCGCATATGAAAAATTCAGGAAAGTCAAGACGAGGATCTAACGTTAAGACCAGCCCTTCATTAAGAGGCTTAACAAGAAGACGTTCCTGGGCCTCACTAAAAGCGTTGATAATTTCAAGAAATTGAAGTTTTTTGTATGGTTTTTGATCAGGCCTAAACCAGCTTGTGAATGTCCATGGTGCACGGACCATAAAACCAGGAAGCGGATGCTGCTCAACAAGCAACGTGCACGGACGTTTAAGGAGCTTGGCAAATTCGGCCCGGATAAAAGAATTGTCATGAAGGACAGGATCTGCAAGAATAAGCCTGATTTTTGGAGCCATATGGTAAAATGAGAACAAAGGTCATAAAAAATCTACCTGGGAAAAGGAATATATGCTCATTGATGAACTTGAAAAAGCATCGCAACGATTACAAGAATTATACGAAAGACTTAAAGGCCAGGAGAAAACGTACCGGATGACGGTCGACCGTTCGGTACGTGAGGAAATAACGCAGACAAAAAAGGAAATACGCCGCGAAAAATACTTAACAAAACTCATTATCATGGATCATGTATTTGAAATGGCACCCCTCAAAAAGCATTTTCCCGAACTTTTTAACACGCTCCTTGAAGACCAATATATCGGGTCGGTTTTAGACCAAAAAAAATACTGGGCAGACGCATGGACGATAAAAGATCCCAAAACTGAAATTGCGAACATACGAAAGGAACGAAAACAACTCAAAGATGCAAAAGCATCAATGGAAAACTGGCCCGGGGATGTTGAAACAAAGGCAATCATCGCAACCTGGCCGGTGCTCAAAGGCCACTTAACAAAGGACACCATGACAAAGGAGGAAGTGCTTGCCCAAATAACTCAACTTGACCTTGAAAAACGCAACAGAGGCTGGACCTGCTTAATCAACCAGGGGCTGGTTGAGGATATCGTAAACCAGTATGCAAAAAAAGTGAGCCTTGCATCAAAACGGCTTATAGTCACTGAAGAATACTTGAAAAAATCAAAGGGGTCAGGAACGGTTCACGAGTACAACGCAATGAAGGAGTATATTACAACAAAGAAAAAGAAGGAGCTCCTTGAAAAGAAGCTTTCGCACCTATTCCTTGCAAACATGGAGTATTTTAGGGCATTCAAAAAAATGGGAAAGGGCATCAAAACAGGGGGATTCTCAGACGTCTCACTTGGATTTATTCGAAATGCATACCTTCCCAAGTTTGACGAAAAGGAATGGCTTGAGGAAATGAAAAAAAGAATTGAAAACTAGATTTCAATCGTTTCCCCGACTTTTGGCGCCACCGCATCTAATCCTTGTTCGGTTCTCAATTCCTCTGCAAACTGCTCTGCGGCATCGCTGTGAACGATAACTACTTTTTCAGGCTGCGCTTCCTTGATCATAGTAAGCACATCGGTACGCCCGGCATGTGCCGAAAAGTCAATGTATTCAACAGGCAAATCAACTTCCAAATCCTTGCCGTTGATCGTTACGTACCCATGGTTCCTTAATTTCCAGCCATTGGTTCCTGTAACGCAATAACCAGTAAAGAGGATTTTTGAATTAGGATGAACGTTGGTCAAATATCCTAAAATCGGCCCGCCTTCAAGCATACCTGCGCTTGAAATAATCACTCCGGGCTCCTTTGTTGCACGCTCACGGTCTTGAGGACCATATACGCGCGTAACCGAACCGATATCCTTCCTGAATTGCTTTACATCAGTAATGTACGAGCCGTGCTTAAGATAAATGTCAGAAATTGTCTTGCCCATGCCGTCAAGGTAAATAGGCACGTCCTTGTTGTGTGCACGAATCACGCTAATAAGTTCCTGGCTTCTTCCAAGTGCGAATGCAGGAAACAATGCCTGGCCTCCGTTATCGATTGTTTCTTCAATCTCATCCATCATCTTTTCTTCTGCGTCCTTTCTTGAAGGGTGTTCCTTTAATGCATAGGTTGAATCGATAATAATAGTGTCGAGGTCCTTCATAGGTTTTGCACCTTGATGAAGACGTGTACCTTCAACCTTTAGGTCGCCCGTGTAAAGAATTCTTCGCGACTGGTAATTGATTTCAACCATGGCACTTCCGGCGATATGGCCGCCGTCATGAAATGTAATGTTGGTGTTGCGCAAATTAAACGGGCGTTTATATGGAACTCCCATGAATTGCTTAAGCGCCGTCTTGTAATGGCCCATCTGGTAGGGCAAATCAGAACCCATAATTTTCATTGAATCTGCAAGAAGCAATTCTCCCAAATCCCTCGTAGGAGGAGTACCGTACCACGGACAGTCTGAAAACGTATACAAGTACGGAAGAAAACCAATGTGGTCCATGTGCGAATGTGAAATAATACATGCATCGGGCGATCCAGGCATCTTTGTCGGATACTCAGGATTATTGTCCTTACCAAATATCTTGATGCCGTAATCCATAAGGAGAGTCGTATCGGTTTCAAGCAAAAAGGCGCTTCTGCCAACTTCTTGGCTTGCGCCCATACAATGGAGTGGAAGTTTGTTTGACATACTATGACTTCACAGAAAAGGAATTAAATACCACTCCGTTGTATGGTACGTATGCGATCGACTGCAAAAATGAGACTTTTGTACGCCATCGCCCTCATGGCATGCGTATACGCAATAGGGATTTACTTTTACCATGTAACGGAAGGATGGTCCTACCTTGACTCGATCTATTTTGTTACGGTGACGGTGACCACTATCGGATATGGGGACATCGTGCCTCATACTACGGCTGGACGGATAGTTACGATTTTCCTTGCGTGGATCGGGATTTCACTTGGATTTTACCTCATATATTCAATGATGGATTATAGAAAAAGCGAACTTGACGAACGGATAAAAAAACGGTTTGTTTCGCTCCATAACACCTTCATGCAAGCGAAAAAAGAAATGACTGAAAGCGATGTCGATACGATTCTTTCAGATGACCACATCATCGTTGCAAGCGGTGGCAAAAAACATGGAAAAAGAAAAACTGTTCAGGAATAATGGTGTCCTATCCGTACACGAACAGGAACTAATCGGCCGCACGCCCGTTGCAGTTATAGGCTGCGGAGGAACGGGAGGTTACGTCCTTGAAAACCTCGTACGCATGGGAATTTCAACCCTTCTTCTTTTTGACCATGATCGAATCGAATTAACCAATTTCAACCGCCAGATTCTTGCAACCGATAAAACAATTGATATGAAAAAAACCGAAGCTGCGCACGAGCGGATTCATTCAATCATGCCGCATGCAAACGTGTACGAGTTTGGAAAAATGGATACGGAAGCGGTGCAAAAATTAGCACGGGCCTCATTAGTAATTGATGCAACGGACAATATGGAATCCCGCATCATTGCAAGCGAATTCTGTGCCCGTGCAAAAAAACCGTACGTCTTCTGTTCGGCAAGCGAATCCATGGGAATGGTAAGCGTACTTATGGGAACACGCATTGAAAAACTACTCAAGGTGGACAAAAAGAACCTTGGAAAATACCAAAGCTGTGTTTCGGTGATTTCACCTGCAGTTGCCATTGCAGGCTCTTTGGCCGCATCGCAAGGCATAAATGTTATTTTAAAAAAACCCTTCGTGAAGGCGCCAAACGTTCTTATGTTCAACCTTTTCAAGAAGGAGCCGTTCTGGATTGAGAAGTTTTAAGTTTTCTTTCAAAGTATACTCGTAAAGCGTCATCCATCTCTAAAAAAAGGGACTAAATACACTTTTTATCCTATTTAGCAACATTTATAAGCACTTCTTGCCGTAAAATAGCTATGCAGAGGATTACAATTGAATCAATTCCTTCACTCGACCAGAACATACTGCTTGAAGTCATAAGATACCACCAGGATCCTGAAGTGGTGCGACTTACGCTTGAACGATACATTGAAGACCAACTTAAGCGCACGTCTGATTATCGCGACCGTGAAAGCTTCCTTAAAACGCTCAAGGGACTTGGCATGCTTGAACGGCTTGCCCCTCGCCTCCAGACGGCCTGGAAGGAAAGGAAAAATGCATGTGGACTTGCAGACCTTTTTACAATAACGGAAAATCACAAAGAGGCTGTGGCGCAAACACTTGTAACACTGCTAGAAACGGAATCACTTAAAGTAGAAATATACGAAAGCCTGGCTGCAGCCTACAAGGAACTTCCAAATGAAATTCGAATATGCGCAGGAAAAAAAGAGGTTGAAAGTTACGTGGAAGAAGGGCGTACGGGCGGAGTGTGGCGAATTACGTATTCGGAAAATTACCCACGAGAAGTGCGGGAATATGCAAAAGAAAGAAAACAGGATTCACTCCTACGGGAGCTTTTTAGGGGCAGTACAAATGCAAAAGATCAACTAGGAAGAATACTGCAAGAGGATTACGACGATCAGACCAAGCAGTTCGCACTAACTGCCGCTTTTAGAAAGGAAAAAATATGGAGTTACCAGGAACTTGCCAAGTTGCTTGAGGTTAAGGGCCTTCCTGAAATCGCAAGGTCTGAAATCACAAGAAAATTGGCTGAAGAAGCTGAAGGGATAATCAAAACAACATTTGAAGAATGGGACATGAAAAATCCTGCACCTAATCGGCCCGTTTTTAGCAGCCTGGATGCTGAACCGTTGTTTATCGATGCCCATGAAAGCCAACCGCAGCGGTTCTACACCTGGAAACGGAACCTTTGCAATGATATAACTAGACAGACTGCCCTTCCGGTTGGACTACGGGAACGTGCAGGCGGGCAGGTGTTTGTACTTGATGAAGCCTTTGAATGCAAACATGCATCGTTTAGCCAGACCGATGAAAGAATACCTCTTCGAATACGGGAACGTGCAGCACACGCCGAATTAAAAAAACTTACCCCCGCAAATGATGACTCTGCAAAATACCAAATTCTTGCCTATGCACACGATAAAAACGGGTTTGAATCAGTTAAGCGCGAGGTAAGCAAGGCGATCGAATCGCAGTCAACAGGATATATAGAATACTGCGTACGTAACGGGTATTACGCTTACCTAGTGAGCTTGAGCACAAACCCCTATATCCTTTCAAAAGAAATTAAGGGGGCTGCACGAAAACAGGTAAGAAATGCGTGCGAAGCGGCGGTGTCGTTTGCAATACGAACAGGCCGGACTGAAAACTTGCGCGCTATTTCAACAGATGAACAGGTGGATCCTGAAATACGCGCCTGGGCCCAAGGATTTGTACGCCAAGCACAAGTACAAAGTGTTGAAAACTGCAAAACGCGAAACGACCTTCAGGGAATTCTTTTTACTGTAACTCAGCGAGATTTCCCCCAAGACCTTAAGCTGCACGCATATGAATGGCTTCTTGAGCAATATTCAAAACGAGGGGACTTTGAAGCAGTTGCAAAGCTTGATTTGACCCGTTCCGGCATCCGGGATGCTGAACCGCTCAAAGAAAGGTACTCGTATCTTGCAAAACGTACCTTTATCCAAACCGCAAAAGAACGGCACGATATGCAGCTTGAAGAAAAGCTTGGGAAATTGCATGGATTGATCAAAGGAGGACTGCCTGAAGAACTTACAGACGTTGTGCCTCTTGCACAAGCAACGTTTGAAGCGCTTGCAAAAGAATGGATAATCTGGCCTGCAATAAGACTTGAAGGGGAGTCTGACTGGAGGTTGGAACAAACCGTTTTTGCCTACCTACAGGCAAAAGAATTGCCCCCTGCAGTTCGAATTGACATGGGGCAAACAATGCTTACGCAAACGACCAATTACGAGCGTCTTGTAAAGCTAATACAACTGCATGTGCTTGAACCTCTTGCTCTTGAAATCTGGGAAAAAATAAAGGGGCAGGCTACTTTAAGGGAAGGCGGATGGCATTTCCAGGAAATTGCACTCGATGAAAAAATACCAGTGCCCGTACGTGCAAAGGCATTGGAAGAATACCTTAAGGGAAATTATCGCGATCGTCTCCAATTGATAGGACAGATAATAAAATCAGGAGATATGACATTAAGCGAAATTGCAGGTGAATACGTGCAGGAAGTGGTATGGGCACGGCTTGCCAAGATAAGGTATAGTGTGCAGATTAGGGGCATTGCAACTGAACTTGAAGCCGTTGATCCTGCCAAGGCACTCACGGCAGAACGCCTTGAGCTTGAACAAATCGCACTACGAAAAGTAAAGGAGGACATACAAGGAAATAACATAGGAGCACTTGTTGACGTGGCGCAATGTAACGTATTCCCTGCCCAAGCACGAAGATGCGCACAGTATGCATTACAAAGTGCGGGGCTAACAAAAATAGATCTAACTCCTTCAACACTTACTCCTCCAAAAAGAATGCCTATGCACACTCGTCCACGGGCCATTACGCTTGGAGCATGTTAATATGGGCCGGAAAGTTTGGTACGAAAACGAACCAACCAATTATTCATTCTCAATCCTGGGCGCCAAATAATATGCAACATGCGCACCATCAAGCGTATATTCAATCTTCAACGGCTGATCCTGCTTCAAATGAACGGTAAGCGGGCTTGATGCCGTACTTGCCTTTACGATGTCTTCTAAGTATTGAAGAGGAAATGTTGCGCGCGCGCCATCACTTGAGCTAACTAGGTCAAGCAATTCAGGAGTTCCCTTATGGTATTCCGCTTTTGCATCCCCTGTGTCTCCCTTAACATCTACAATGAATGAATTATCTGCAATTCCTAAACGAACGTGGGAACTAACCAGTTTTGCATCCTTAAGCGCATCCTTGAATGCATCTGCCTGCAATTTGACATGACATGAAAATTCAATTTTTGGCTCTTTACGTAAAGCGTCACCAATATCCAAAAGCGGGATCTTAAATGTCTTTGAGCGCTTGTCCGCAAGAAATTTAATCACTAAACGACCATCTTCAAGGGATAGCTCTGCCTTCTCACCACGTTTGGCACGTGAAAGAACGTTTGAAAGTTGAGTGATATCTAAGCCGATCTTTGTTTCCTCATCAAGAACGTACTCGACAAACGATTCCTTAGGCATTGAAAAACTGATCATGGAAATTTGCGAAGGGTCCATCGCCTTGAGGTAAATTCCCTCTTTTTTCAATTCAAAAAGACCTTCTTCTACAATACTTGCGACTGAATCAATTGCTGACTTAAGCTGTGGCGCTTCGGCGACGGTAATTTTCATGACTATTCCCCCGTTTCCTATTAGGGAATGAAATTTATAAGACTACCATTAGCAAAAGCAAAAAGCCATGTTAATAAACCCTTTTACCCATGTTATAACACATGAAGCTTAAGCATATCGTCGTCACCGCAGGTGTTGCGCTTGCACTTGCGTATTCCTGCTCAAAACTTATGGAAAGAAAGCCTGAAAACAAACCTGCACACCGCAGTGAAATAACGCAACAGATAGGAATTGCAGCAAACCGCCCCCTTCGACGACAACCTCTCATTGATTTCAGTGCAAAAAATCCGTTTGCGCGCACAGATGAAGAACAAAAAGAATCACTTGCGGAACAAATGGAATGCTTGAAACTCGAATATCGTTACCAGACAATCGCACGTATGGGTTCGGACCTTGCGCGAACCCCTGAAGAAAACCAGGAATTACGGACCTTACAAATCCAACTCCCCAAAAAAGGATGTACTCGGTTTGAGGAGGTGCTTGCTGATGTTGAAGAAAGGCTTTTACAAAACCCGCACGATTTCCAGGCGCAACAGGCATTACTTAGCCTCGTTGCAATTCAACCGGCAGTAAGCACGGCATGCGAGTTTGCAAACCAGATTACGATCACAGGATACAACAATTATGAATATTCTGCACGTGCAGCACAACCGTATCGCACATGCCTCAATCGTGAAGAAAAAACGCTTATTGAAGAAGGGCTTGAACGTTTCAATGCAATGAACGTCCTGCTCGCATTTGCCATACGTTCCCCTGAAGGTGAAAAACTCCTTGCGCACGTAACTGCATTTAACATGAATGAAATGCACTACGGCGCACCTCTTGATGATTTATTTACCTATTTTGACAACACGCCTGCTTCAGGACAAGATGGTCAGGTCAGGGAAAAGATTGCAGAAGTATTATACCGCCAACTTGAAACAGATGAAAGTGGCTGGGATGAGTTTATTCGCGGACGCGCGGATGACCTTACGGCACGCATGAACCGTGACGTATGTGGGACGCTTCTTGTTGAGGATCCGCCCACACCGACAGGGCAGCCTGGCGATGCTGAGGAGTTACAAGTATATGAAGCCCGCAGAAAAATACGGGAACTACAATGCAAACGCATCCAAAAAGAGTAATTTTTTATCGCCGTATTTTTAAATTTTTATCCTGCAATATAGTGTCAGTGATGAAATGACTTCAAAGAAGGACCTTCTTAAGGATGAAGTAAAGCACGTTGACTTTACGGCAATTGATTCAAGATCCATTATCGATGCCATGCGAAACATGTCGTTCACCTCACGTGACACGGCACGCGCAGCAGACATTTACAACATGATGCTCACTAATAGAGACTGCACAGTCATGCTCACCTTAGCAGGAAGCACAAGCGCAGGCGGATGCATGAACGTCTATGCAGACATGATTAAGCATAACATGGTTGACGCGATTGTTGCGACAGGCGCAAGCATCGTAGACATGGACTTCTTTGAAGCGTTGGGCTTCAAACACTACAAGGGAACGCCAAACATAGACGACAAATTGCTTCGAAGCCTCTACATTGACAGGATTTATGATACGTATATTGATGAGGAGCAATTGCAGGCGTGCGACCACACCACCTATGAAATTGCAAAAGGGCTTGAACCTAGGCCATATTCTTCACGGGAATTCATACGAGAAATGGGCAAATACTTAGTTAAGAATTCAAAGAAGAAAAACTCACTCGTCCAACTTGCATACGAGCACAACGTGCCCATCTTCTGCCCTGCATTCTCAGATTCAAGCGCAGGCTTTGGTTTGGTAAAACACCAATGGGAAAACCCCAAATCACATGTCTCAATTGACTCGGTAAAGGATTTCCTTGAGCTTACCAAAATCAAAATGGCCGCAAAGACTTCTGGATTATTGATGGTTGGCGGCGGCGTACCCAAGAATTTTGCGCAAGATACGGTCGTGTGCGCGGAAATTTTAGGAAAAGAAGTCCCCATGCACCAGTACGCAATCCAAGTAACGGTTGCAGATGTTCGTGACGGTGCATGCAGCTCATCAACATTAAAAGAAGCAAGCTCCTGGGGAAAAGTTGATACGGTGTACGAACAGATGGTGTATGCCGAAGCAACAACAGTTATCCCGCTTTTGGCAAGCTATGCGTACCACACGGGTGCCCATAAAAAACGCCAAAAGTTTGAATGGGCAAAAATGCTTGATAAATAATTTTTTTCTTATTTTCTATTTATCCGCTAAATACTCAACGGCGTTTTTCCAAAACTTCAATCCTTGCGCTTCTTTTACCACGCCGTTTGTCCAGTAAGGATGCTGGGTTATTTCAATGAATGCTTCCGGATGCGGCATCATGCCGAATACGCGCCCCGTGGGGTCGCAGAGTGCCGCAATGTTATGCGCACTGCCGTTGGGGTTTGCAGGATAGCCTGCCAATTCACCGCGCTCGTTTACGTATTGCGCCGCATAAAGGTTCTTTGAAAGAATATCCTTCATGACCGTTTCATCACGTGCAAGGAAACGTCCCTCGCCGTGACGCACAGGGAGCATAACATAATCAAGACCGCGAGTGACTATCGAAGGAGAATCCTTGTTCACCTTAAGGATGACCCACCTGTCCTCAAAATGACCTTGGGAATTAAAAGTAAGCGTTACGCGCTGCTCAAAATCAGGATACGGAAGCAGCCCCATTTTAACAAGCGCCTGGAAACCGTTGCAAATTCCTAAGGTAAGCGTATCACGCTTGATGAAATCAAGAAGATTGTCCTTCAATTTAAGGCTTATTTTGTTTGCTAAAACCTTTCCGGACCCCAAATCATCGCCAAATGAGAAACCGCCGGGAAACACCAGCATATTATAATCCTCAAGAAGCTTTGGTTTTGAAAGCACATCGTTAACATGATAAATATCCGCCTTGCCGCCTGCCTTAAGAATGGCCTGTGCAGTATCCTGTTCGCAGTTGATACCGAACCCAGTAAGGACTAACGCCTGTGCTCCCATAAGAGAAGATTATTGCAGAGAAAATAAAAAGGTGAGTTTAGAAGCTGGTTTCGTGAGAAGGTTGACGAGATTTCTGATAAACCGGTTCATCGCCCCCAACTTTGCTAACTTTACCCTCGCGCACAAGCCCTTCAAGCAACGGATGAAGGTGCTGTGGCCCTATTGACGTACGCCTAAGAAGGTCTGAAAAAGTACAAGGCCCACGGTCAAGATGAGTTAAAACAGCTTGTTTTCGATGTTGTCTTGCTTGTGCAGTTCTGTCTCCCATGCTAAACGTATTTGTAAGCGTGGTTTTTTATACATATTCCTGATTCTACCTATAAAGCCATAAAGAGCAACATTTATATATAAGTACTGAGGAAGGATAGTATGACAGTTCCTTATACTCAGCCTCAACCAAAAGATGTGTGCGGACTTAATCCAACCCACATTACAAACCCACGTCGTACTATTGAAATAACCACAAACATATGCCGTTCATTTGAACCCAAAACTGAATGCATACGCACAGAAGGTACTACTCACGATAAAAAAGATCATTGGGGAAGCGCAAGAAGAGCACTTGAAGCACATAATAAGATAGTATACCATACTGTCCATGACGGAAAAAACGCCCTACGGTCGATATCGAGCTTTACTGAAATGCTTAGAGAGGAGATACCGATCACGGACAGAACGTTCAACGGTTTACACACCATTACTACCGAATTAAGAAGCATGTTGGATGATCTTTCTGAAAGAACGAGCCCAGTTATTAATGCGCTTCTTAAACAGCAGGATACGGAACATCTATATAGAGGCGTACGTGAAGCCGCACTTCTTGGATGTAAACAAGATGCTAGATATACACTTGAGTACGTACTTTCACAACGAAACAAACTAAATGCGTGGGTAACACTTTTACTTGAAGAGACAGTAGATAAAGAGATGAACGATGAACAAACATTGTGGGCATCAAGAATTGAAAAAGCGGCAAAACGGTTTAACTGGATAATTGAAAGTCAACTTGCTGTCCTTAAAGGCGAATCCCCACCACGAAGCACTGAACCTGTCAAGGCAGGTACGATTTGGAATGAATTCAAAAAAGTCATAAATGGCGAAGGAGTTGAACTTACCGATGAAGAGGAACTCCCGGAACGAAGCCATATATTGTGCGATGTGAATCTTGTTGCTCTTGATTCTGTATTCCAAAACCTTGCATCAAACACGCAGGATCATGGATCAAAGGGGGGGAAAACAACCCTTTTCATTAGCGAAAGAATTGAAACAACTGAAAAAAACCAATTTTACGTATTAAGCGTACGTGACCGTGGAAACGGGATAACTGTTGATCCTATCGAAAGAATATTTGAACAAGGAGTAACAACACGTAGCAATCCTGCGGCATACCAAGGAAGCGGTCTTAATTCAGTTAAAACTATCATGGAACAAATGGGCGGACAGGTAACTGCACATAACCACACTCGCGCAGATGGAACGGTGGATGGAGCTGTGTTTGAATTATGGATTCCAGTTACAACTGAGATAAGATTTTACCGTAGCGAATAAAAAATAGAAAATAATTCTTCTTTTTGATTAAACTTTTTCCAACATTCAAATCCGCCGGAAGGGAAGTTGGCATAGAAACCGCTTAGGTTTCTGGCATTGGACAACAAGCGACCTACGGGTCGCAATCATTCATTTTCTTCGAAAATGGACATCCATTGACGTTCCGTCAATTCAGTCCAAAAGAGGGGGTGAGGAGCCCCAAGGGAACTAGGGGGAACTTCCCTATTTTTGATTAAACTTTTTAGGAAAAAGTTTATTGGACAAGAGGGGATTTGAACCCCTAGCCTCCGCAATTTCCGAATCTTTTGACTAGTGTACCTTATGGCTTTTCCCCAAGCTTTTGCCATATGTATGTACGAAGCCAAAAGGCTGTGCGAATGCGGCGCTCTACCGTTGAGCTACATGCCCGAGTTATGTACACCTGATCGTTTTCAGCACCGAGTTTCCAGTTTCGTTCGGAATCAGGTTGCTTGAAACCAAATTGTCGAAGGACGACAGTTTTTGATAGAACTTAAAAAAAATAAAATTATGCGTTTTGTGCATGCTCCTTCTCGTCCTTTGCTTCCTTGCCAAGTATTGCCTCAGCAAACACGGCATACGCAGGACGTGAAATCATATACCCAAGCAATGCGCCAAGCATTGTTGAAATGGCAAACCCAAACACTTCAACAAGCCCAGAAAACATAAGGGGAAGAGTGCCAACAACTGCAACAAGCACGTTTGTCTTAAGAATCTCAAACGCTTGTCCGGTTCGTTCTTCAAGCTTCAAAGCGCTCTTCTTAAGCAACTCGTCAGTAATGACGATTTGTGCGTCAATACCAACACCGATAGCTGCGATAATACCTGCAATTGCCGCCAAATCAATGGTTGATACTGAACCAAGGAACGAAACAAGAATGATGAGTTCACATACGCTGATTGCAATAATGGGCAATACAAAGCGGATCTTCCTATAACGAATACCGATAAATGCAGACACTGCCGCAAGCGACGCAAGAATACCAATCACGCTAATTTCAAGCGCCTTGGAACCAAGCGTTGCGGGAATCTGGGTTTTGCTTCCGACAGTTATTGCAACCGGAAGACTTCCTCCTTTCAAGACTGACTCTATATAACGAACCTGTTCCGTAATGCTTTTTTGACGCTCTTGGGCATTAAGTCCTTGTGCGGTCCCGGTAATTTGGAAATCGTAACTTGGAACGCCGTTTGCAACACCATCTGAAAGGAATCGTGCATCAAGAAGACCTGCAGCCGGCCATTTGGAAGCATATGCTCCACTTGGCTGGAAAAGATACGAAGGAGTTGATTTGGAAGAATCAATAACTTCAACCGTAACTCCACGTGAGGAAAGTTCGTCCCGTACTGCGGAAGTTACGTTGCCGCTTACAAACACCTTAGTCGTGTTCTCAGGGAATGTCGCATTCGCAACTTCACTAGGGGACAACACAAGAATGGATTGGCCATTCAAACGAAGTGCATCCGAAAGCGCCTTTCGCGCAACAATATACGAAATACCCGAAGGACCTGTTCCTAAATCCTCATCAGCCATTACGAAAACGCCCTGCTCAGGACGGTCTATGAAAAAGAAAATGGGAGACCCGCCTTTACCTTTGGCAGCGTCTGAAAACTTCTGGCCACCACGCTTGGTAACGCTAAACGAAACGCCCCAATCGCCGCCGCCTGAATTCAAAAAC
The DNA here is from genome assembly GCA_964434735.1 of Microcaldota archaeon. Lineage (GTDB taxonomy): Archaea > Micrarchaeota > Micrarchaeia > Anstonellales > Bilamarchaeaceae > CAYSWK01. The sequence continues at coordinate 93,583 of CAYSWK010000002.1, forward strand.
TGTGCAGGAGTTTGGCCAACCGAACTTTGATAAATATCCTGGCCCCGCAACGCCTCAACGCCATCAATGACTGCCAAAAACGAGCCACGTTCGGAAAGTCGTTTTTCAATTGCGCTTATTCGTTCTTGGTCCGTAAACGGCACTTCAACATAAATTTCGCTATCACCAATCGCATATACTTTCTGTTGGGAAAGACCAAGAATGGACGTACGTGTCTTGATGATGTCCTTCATTTGCGACATAGTAAGCTCATCAACGGGTTTTTCAAGGACAATAGGAATGCGTGTTCCTCCCTTGAAATCAATGCCATAGTTAAGCTCATGCAACGCGATATTAAGGCCGCTTAAAAACACAAGAATGACAAGTGCAGTTATACGCACATGACGTTCATGCCAAAGAAGTGAGAATCCTCCATAAAGGATAAGTGCGCCAAGAAGGGCTATCCCTGCAAACCTCGGCTCAAAGACAACCAAATACCCAAGGACTGCGCCAAGCACTAAAAGCACGAGGACTTTTGTATCTGAAAAAATGTTATTCATGAAGATTCACCTTTTGATTCAACGTGCCATAACAGCAACACGGCATTGATGCCCCATGTGGCAAACAGGTCACCCACCAGGCCTGCAAGCGCAACGCCTGCAATTTCATAGTATGTAGGAATATGAGTTGCTTCTGCAATCAAGAACAGAACGCCAAAGGAAATAATTGCCGTAATGCTCATCGTAATTCCCGTCTTGAATGCATCCCACGCTTTTTCACGAGGATTTCCTGCGCGCTTAAGCATACGCATAGTAAGAAGAATGTCCGTATCCAGAGAAAACCCTATAAGCATAAGAAGTGCCGCAAAACTAGGAAGCGTAAGCGGAATTCCGAATAACCCCATGGCACCAAGTGCAAGAATAATATCCGCAACTGCACCACTCAATACTGCAAGGCTTGGTATAAACGTTCTAAAGACGGTAAAGACAAGAATAACGCTTAATACCATAACCCCAAGAACGGCAAAAAAGGCCTTTTCGATAAATTTGGATTGAAGATTCGGAGAAACTGACTGGACTCGAATTGATGAATGAGGAACCTCTTTTGAAAGCAACGATTCAATTGAAGACTGGTATGCTTGAAGATAATTAAAGTATGCGCCGCTCACTGCTTCTTGAAGTTCATTGACGTTCGTAAATTGCTGGGCGCTCAAAGGAGATTTGGTTTGGGTGAAAATGCGATTGGCAACCTCATCAAGGCTTTTACGTGCTTCAAGTGCCTTTGAAAGTTGTGATGCATCACGGTTTGCGTCCTGTTCTGCGTTTTCTGCAATCCGTGATTTTTCAAGAAATTCCGTACGCGATGAATCAAGCTCAACCAGGGCCGGAGGTTGGGAAATAACAACTTCAAGCTCCCGACCAACAGCAGAGTCAAAAACCGAAACATCTGCGGACAATCCGTTAGCCGTCAATTTTTCCTTAAGCACCTCAAGGTTAACCTCTCCTACGCCGGACAACCTTACAAGGGTGCCGCCCGTAAAATCAATTCCTTGTTTAATGGACGGAATGAATACGATAGCAATGATAAGCAGTATCAGCGGAAGAATAATGAGCTTACGGTAGTCTCCTTGGTAAATGTTTGATATCATGATAATCACTCAATATGCGAAATTTCATAGTCTGTTCCGTCTGAAACAATACGAATACTTCCTTCTTCATAATTAGTAGTCCATGGAATGCGTGAAATATTAAGACGCTGGAATAAAGGAAGCCGGCTGCCGCCGTGGTTGGGATCGTCTGTTGGCCCGCCGCTTAAAATAACGTGCTTGGGATTTAATGAGCCTATAAACAGGTTTGCGTTTGAGTTTCCTTGGCCAAGACCGTGCCAGGGCATCTGAACAAGATCGCATGCAGGGTGGAACTCATTTATAATATCTGATTGGGCGCCGACATTAAGGTCTGATAAAAGCAAAATACAAAAATCACCAGACGTCATCTCAAATGCCAATGCATCATTGTCAATATTGGCAAATCGATTTTCAGAGCGGGGATTCAAAACGGTGAAATTAAGGCTATTGAATGAATACTGGCCGCCGCGCGTAGGTGCAATCACTTCTGTTTTTGCTTGTGCCTTTGCAATAAGGCGTTGGTACTCTGGATTATCCCCTAGATTTTCTGAAAACCAAAATTGCCCGACATGATACTCATCGAGAACAGCATCGAGACCGCCGTAATGCTCGGGGTCTGCATGTGTTGAAACCACAACTTCAAGGTCATCAACTGCACGCGCCTTAAGGAAATCAACCGTTCTTGTACCTGATTCCTTGGGACCACCATCGATAAGCATATCAAAATCGCCGCGTTTTATGAGAATTGCGTCTCCATGATGGGTTAAATCACCGACGTAAATAAAGTAAATGGCAAACTGCTCATCAGGAGTATTTGAATAGTTGCGTATCGCATCAAGCGTTACCTGGGGAGTTTCTATTACTATTGGCTCGCGCGTAACAGACTGGTTCGTAGTCTGCGTAATAACAATCGTATCCGAATCTGAATCCTTTTTGAGTTTTTCATTTGTTTGCTGAGTAATTATCTCCTTATTTTCTTTAGTTTCACTAGAAGCTTGAACGCACCCAAACAGGAGAAGACCTATTACTAAAAGTGCCAAAAATAAACGGGTTTTCATAGTGTACACCTATTATTTGCCTGGTCTGCAAGGATTCTTTCAAGAAGCGAATCTACTGAAAGCCGTTCCTGCTTACCGTCGTTGCGATAACGTATTGTTACCGTATTATCCTTAAGCGTATCATAGTCAATAGTGATTGAGTAAGGAACGCCGATCTCATCAGCACGAGCGTATCGTTTTCCAATCGAGCCGGATTCCTGGTAGAAACAATCAAGCTGCGCGCGTAACGTTCCAACAATGCTTTGCGCTTTTTCAGCCAACCCGTCCTTTTTCATCAACGGGAATATGGCAACGGTGTAGGGCGCAACGCGAGGAGGAAAATCAAACCATTCCCAGGTACGGCCTTCGGCCTCCGGTTTCCCGTTTTCGGCAACCTGTTTAGGGTCACGATAACAGTGTTCAAGAATTGAATAAAATAAACGGTCAACACCAAACGCCGCTTCAACTACGTGCGGGACGACTTTTTTCTTTTCTTCTTCAACATACACTTCCATCGACGTTTTTGAAAACGCCGCATGCTGGCTTAAGTCCCAATCGGTGCGGTATGCAGTTCCGATCGTTTCAATACTTCCAAGAGAAGTTTCAACTTCCATATCAACATTTCCTTGGGAGTAGTGCGGCAATTCTGACTTATCCAAAACACGCAATACGCGCTTGTCTTTTGGAATCCCGCATTCGTCATAAAACCGGGATTGAAGAACAAGGAAAAGTGAGAATATTTCGTTCGGACTCACCCCTTGGGCAATTGCCTCTTTTGCAGACAGGGTTTTCTTATGCCCTTTAATTGAAAATACTAATTGAGAATCTGCAAGTGCGTTAAAACCGTCTATGGAATTTTGGGTAGGGTTGAAGAAATATTCAAGCTCCATTTGGGTGAATTCACGCATGCGCACAAGTCCTTTGCGCGGCGAAATCTCATTTCGAAAACTCTTTCCGATTTGTGCAGCTGCTAAGGGAAGTTTTGTCCCGTGGTTTCTGAATAATCGCAAAAAGGCGGTAAACGTCCCTTGTGCTGTTTCCGGACGACAGTATGCTTTTTCCTGTGAAGCGCCAATTCCGGTTGAAAACATAAGCCCGGAAACAAACGCATTTCCAAACGTTCCCTTCTTGCAGGAAGGGCAGGTAATCTTGTAGTGCGCGATTTTTGCATCGAGCTCTTCGGTTTTCCCCCCATATTTATAGGAAGGTTCTTTCTCCTCAACCAAATGGTCTGCGCGAAGCACGGATTTGCAGGATTGGCATTGGACTGCAGGATCTGAAAAAGAATCCACATGGCCTGAAGCCTTAAGGACAATTTCAGGAGTGACTATGCTTGCCTCAATCTCATGAAACCCGTATTCCCTTAAGAACCGTTGGCGCCAGAGGTTCTCGATCTTATTTTTGAGAAGCTTACCCACGGGGCCATAATCATAGAACCCACTAATCGCAGGGTAAGGCTCATTGGAAGGAAAGAAGAAACTACGCTGAAGTGCAAGTTCCAAGATGCGTTCATGAAGTGCCATAGACTAAACCCGTAGTGGGAAATATTACAGAGGTGAACCCTTTTAATTGGGTGGGTTTTAGGAAGGCATCAGGGTAGAAACTAGTTCGCTGCGTCCTCAAGGCACACATCAAGGACCTCATCAAGGATTTTAGTGACTTCAAGCTTGGTGCATACGCATTTTTTCCCAAGCATTTCGCTTATCGACGGCTTGGTTCGCCCCTCATCGCCAGAAATAAGTTCCTTGATGTACGTCCCAGCTTCAGTAAGAAGCGTAATCTCAAAACGGGATTGTTCAACCTTACCGATGAAATAATGAAGCACCCTTCTTTTTCGCACCAAGTCTGCGCGCCTATGCGCAACACGGGTTGGGGTCTGCTGCTCAATCATTTTTCCATACAACGCTTTGAGCTTCGAAAGGTCTTGTGTATTAATTCCCCCTTCGACCTCAACAGTTGCAAGGTATTCCTTATCAAAATGGCTTTCAGTAACCACTTCGGAAAAAGAACGAGGGACAAACGTAAGATGCGAAACGCTTACGCGCGGATCCTTTGCAATTTCTTTACGCACCAATTCAAGATCAGGAATGTTCTGTGCCTGGGAAAGCTCAAGCACAAACGCACGACCGGCTGAATTGGTAACGTCAACATCCTCCCTGCCGGAAGCATGGAGAACATAATTGGATGCCTTGGTTTGTTCCTTAAAGGGCATGCCAATAAGCTCCTCAACTGAAAGGTAATTTGCACCCGTTGAGTTGCATTCGCTGCACCCCTTACCTGAGCAGGTGTAACACGTCCAACGACTTTGGGAAAGGCCCCCGACATGTTTGTAATAACGCCCGAAAACAAACAAATCTCCCCAAGCGTAGGAAAGAAGTCCTGCTTCAAGGTCAAATGTAACCGTGATGCGGGGATCCGAGGAAATGGAAAATCCCGCGCCGTTCAATGCACGGGCGATATGCCCATTAACCGATGCCTTGATGCTTGCATTGCCAAGGAAAAGGTCAAACAGTTTTTCCTCGTTCAAAAGCCAGGCCTTGGGGGTTTTTGTTGAAAATGAAATTTCAGTTACTTTGAGCTGTTTAAGATGAGAAATGGCACGTTCAAGAAGGGAATCAAGAGACGCACAGGCGCCGTTGCAAATGGCGCACTGTTGAGACGGCTTACCGTAGCCGTATGCATTTGAACAAAAAGAACACAACTCCATAAAAAAAGAATAATACAAAGGCTACATAATACTTCGGCTTGGCTCTGAAGACATCGAATGCTTGATACGATAGCCCTCAATAATCAATGATGCACGGCGTACTTTGGAAAGGATAGGTGCATATTCGACGTGCGATACCTGATCAAGATACAGGCCAAAGTCAGCAAGATTAAGTGACCCTTGAGATGTAAGGATCCTCAGCACGTCTGCAACCATCCGCTTTCCCTGTTCGTCGCTTCCGCAAATTGAAAGGGCAAGTGAAACCTGGTTTATGAAATGCTGCTTATCCGTTTCTGACATTTTTTTCCAAGAATGAACGATCTTTTCTTTTATATCCAAAGGAACATCTTCAAATACCATTATACTACCCCCCATCTCTCAAGTAAATGCGGATTGCCTATGTGCTCAGCCTCATCAAGAAGCTCTGCCAACTTCATTGCTTCCTTAATACTTCTTGGCGAGCAAAACTTTGAAAAATCCCCTTCGGGAGGCAAGGGCTTTCCAAGGCGTTTTTCAAGTGCTGCAAAGGCAAGGTCTTCAAAATTTACTGGTTTTTTCGTGCTTGCCATAAGGTCAAGAAAATCATTAATGCGATTATTAATTTGTGTAAGAATGGGTGAAGGTTGAGGGGGTGCGACTTTTTTTTCAGCAGGAACGACCTTTTGAAGTTTTGGAGGGGCTTTTTTTGGTTTGGCGTTGGCAACGGCTAATTTCCGTTCCTGTTCTTCTTCTTTTCGCCTTACCTCTAACTCTTCAGAAGTTTTTCGCTTGCGGCGGGGCGATGGCGATTCCATGGCTCGATTATACAGGATAAGTATATAAAAGTATCAAAACGTGTTTGCGTATTAGAAGAAATCGCCAAGGCCTTTTTGCTTGCCTCCGACTTTCAAAGAATGCTCATCATAACCGAGCTCTTTGAGAATTTTCATGCAAGAAGGAATAATTTGATTATTAATATAATATTCGGGATCGTAATCCTTTGCAAGGTCAAGAAGCATTGCCTTTTCAGAAACGGTTTTGCCGGAAGTAGTGATGACGTACCTCACCGAACTTCCCCTTCCGAATGTGGAAGCGCGTTCCTTCCCTGCTTTTCGTACGGCAGAGACTTCGGGTGAAATGATTTCATAATGGTCTGGCGATTTTGTAAGCTGAGTTGTTATTGCCAGTTTGTCAAGCGCAACAGTTCCTGAGCGCAAAAGCTCAATCGTATCCCGCACAATCTTGACTGCCTTTTCCTTTGAACCGTCTTTCAAGATTGCTTCAAGCACCGCTTTTTGAGTTTCACGCGCAACAATACTCCAATCGCGGCGCACAAGCTCAAACCCGCGCACCTTGATGCGGCCATCCTCGGAAATAAGCGCATATTTCTTTTTCGCGCCGACATCACCCGAGTCCTTGGATGCGCCGGTGCGTTTTGAAACAAATACACCGCGCGGATAAAATGCTTCGAGTTCAAGCTCCATTTTTTCAGGCAACGACTTGTTTATCTCTGACATGAACGAGAGCACGTCTTCTTTTTTTGAATACAAAAGCATAATGGAATCAGTATCAGAATACAAAACCTTGAATCCTTTCTTTTCGGCATGAGTTATAACGTCAGTAATGTGCTTTCTTCCCCAGGCGGTTATGCTTTCGGTGCATTCCTTTGAATACCAGCGCGAGCGGGCGTAACCAAGGTAACCAAAGAAGGAATTATTGATAATTTTAAGCGCAAACTGACGGGCATATGCACTTTTATATCCGGGGGAATCGGGTGCATGCTTTTTCAATTCGTGCTTAAGCGATGTACGTAAATCCATCATCCACTCAAGCGTCTTTGGAACGAGCCCCTTTACGTCTTTTCTAAATAAAGCTCCGGTTGGTGAAACATGATGGGGAACGTTTGCATCCTTAGGATTGAGCGTAAACGGATCGATATTATACGAAACGATTATGGACGGATATAGCCCGCGAAAATCCATAACTGCAATATTTTCGTATACGCCCGGCTCAGGCAATTTTACGTATGCCCCTTGCACAGGATTAAGCTCACGGGCCTGCACCTCGTTGCCCGAAGGCTTTGAGGGGAGGATAATTCCATCATGCACCGATTCGCACATAAGAAGGCTTTCAACAAGCTGACCGGAAGTAGAAAGTGCGCAATCAAAAAGCGGAACCCGCGTAAGACGGGAAAGCTCCATAACTAAGGGAAGAAAATATTCTCCTAGTTTCCAGGTAAGCTCCGCATCATGTTTAGAATATTCACAGAGGATTTCAAGCTGGTTGTCATCCCATAATTGCCAGACGTTTTTTTGCACGCCCGACTTCTTGGTTTCTCCAAGCACTTCCTTTGCAATGGCTTGAAGCGTAAATTCCTGTGCCTTAATAAGGCCAATAAATCCGAAAAACCGTACGAGCGGGTACAAATCAATATGGATACGCCCAGGGATCTTCATCCCGGTAATCATTCCCTTGGTAACCTTACGCATGCCTGGACGCGTACCGATGGCAACGTCAATTTTAAGCGCATCACAGCGAGTACGAATATAAGGCAAATCAAACTGTGAAGAATTATACCCGTACATAATGTCCGGATCAAGCTCAGCAAGATGTTTTGAAAATACCTCAAGAAGAGACTTCTCATCAGCAACGACAGAAACGTACGGTGCGACATATTTTTTATACGTAATAACCTTGCCGTGAGCGCTTCCATAGCTTGCCATAAGAATGGGGTCCTTTTCGGGATGCGGTGCGCCGCCCGGATTATACGTTTCAAGGTCAAACGCAAGAGAAGAAAGAGGAAGCTGCCCTGTCGAAGTCCCCTTAATAATCTTCTTTATGATTTGGCCTTCCCGCTCATAACTAACAGGCAAAAAAGGCGTAAGGCCCAAATCCATGATGAAACGTTTTCCAAACGGAATGTTGGTCTCATAACATTGGTAGGGCATTGCGTCTTTGAAAAGAGGAAGATCTGAAGGGGAATGTGCATATAATTTCAAAAGGCGTTTCTTGGTGCCTTCAACGGTACGCGCCGTTTCTTCAACGCGCTTAGGCGCCGCAAGCGTTCCATCTTTACGGCGGACTTTAAGCTTGAGCAACTGGTCTTCATGGCCAACAGCATCAACATACAAATACGGATCATAAGGAAAATAAAGGTACAGCCTTCCCTTGGTGCCTTTAAGGTAAAGACGCACGAACGTCTCGTTATTCTTCAGCACGGACTCTGCGTCAAGAAAAACTGCCTTTCTGACAACCATAGAAGGTACTTCTCAGGAAGAGGTTAAAAGCACACGGTAAAAATTAAGGGGCGACCCCTGAGGCCGTTGCTGCCAGCGGGGGCATTTGGCTTACCAAAAACGGAACCACAAAAACCAAATACGCCAATGCAAACACTACGGAAAAGAGAATTGCGGGGACAATAAATACGATTACTGCCTTCAACATGCTCAAGGTATGAACCGCAGCAATGCTTTGGATACGCAAGTAAAGCGACCAAACAGCTATGCCTATCAACACGGGAAGCAAAAAACAGGTAAGGCAATTGATGAACGGCACATTTCCAAGAATTGCTACAAACGCATAAAGAGGCAACATTGCAAGAGAGGTGCTCGCAACAGCTGCCGAAGTAAGGCCAAAATGATTTGAATACGTGCCCTTGCCTCCAAGAAGTTTTGCGACTAAAAATTCTGCACCGCTAAAAAGGAATGTTTGAATAAAGGAAACAAAAGGCACGGCAACTGCGTACATTGCAATAAACGTCAAAGTAAACAGGGGATTGATAATGACGGAAATAAGGTAATTAAAGACAGAAAGAATATGAATAGGGAAAAGGCCGACTGCCCAGTCAAACAATCCCTGGCTTATCGTTGAAGCGCTTGCATACTTTGAGTGTGATTTTGGATTAAGGAACATATCCGCATACTGATCCTTACGGGAAAAGGGAAGCAGCGCAAACCATTGCCTAAAATACTGTGAAACGGTGTTGAATACGTCCATACAATCAAATATCATACATGTGGGAAAATTAAAAAAGAGACCGTGCGCGAGGAGTTATAAAAACAATAAAATGAAAAAATACCTGAAAAATAAGAAAAAATTATTTTCTAAATGACTTTTCCTTTTCAACTAATTCATCAAGAACGTCTGCGTGAATAAACCTT
>CAYSWK010000003.1:0-16338 GCA_964434735.1 Microcaldota archaeon
AAATAAGAACATTTTTTAGAAAATCTGCTTTATTTATACGATTGTACTTTCGAATATTTTCATAGAGTGAATTTAATTTTTTTCTATTTTCTTTATTATAGATTAATATTCCTACTTTTCCAACCATTGAAGCATTAAATAACGAGCCTAAAACATATTTCCTATTAGTAGAATTTTCAAGTTCAATCGCAATAAGACATTGCGCCATTTCATTAGATTTTTTCAAAAACGAGGCATTCTTACAATTCAAAAAATCGTTAAAACGAAGATCGCCAAAATGAGAATTATCAGACATTTTATAGACGGATTCTAAAAATTTGTGAACAGATGGCAATTTTAGTATATCAAATAAATTACTAATTTGTGGGTAATACCCATAACTTTTTTCTTCTTTACTTGCCCCTAAATTTTTAAGCGGAGCAGTAGTCGGAACAATTGAAATATCTGGAATTGGTTGATAAGGAGATTTTTTTACAAACCAATCATTGAGATGCCCCCTCAAGACTTGCCTTTCGTGGTCGACCCTATCACTCACACCATTCTTTTTTTGTTGTGCATCTAAATACGAACATACATCTGGCCGTAAAGTCTTATTTAAATAATCAAATATATAATCGGTTAATTCCCTTGTATTATATTTGTTTAAAACGTAATTAGTAGATTTTGAAGCTTCTTTTGAAATTATCATAGTATAACCTAGAATTTCTTACTTTCAATCACAAATATCCTCATCATCAAGACATTTTGTTTCCCCGCAATCCATGCAATATGCGGATAGCGATGTTCCAATTCCGGAATCGCTTGACACAAACGAAAACGCCTTTTTGCCCTTGGGGCATTGGTGTTCATTAACAAAGGATTTCAAGCATTCAAAATCACGATCATCAAAACCTATTTTTGTCTTAGGATAATGCACACATTGTTTACACATGATAACTGGCTTATTTTCCGGAGGAATGAGAATATACTCAAGCTTAACAGTTTCCTGAATTCGATCCTCAACTTTACCAGCATTATAAACCGCTTCTTTTACGGATTGTTTGCACTGCCAATGCCTTTTGATGAATTTTTCCGTAGCTTCAAGCATATCATGAGTAAGAATAACTTGTGTTGAAGTTGCTGGAAGACTTTTGTTTATTTTCATAAAAATACCCAACGAGTAAGTATAGTTTTTTTATATACAACTCCATTTAAAAAGTTAACTTACCTAACAAATTTATGGTCGAAACAACGCTCATTGCCACGTTCTACTCATTCCAACCGTTTGTTGCTGCGGCGCATTCGTTTTCACCTTCAAAAATGATCATCATCGTTGCAGAAGACAGCCTAAAAAACGATAAAGTAGGCCAAGACTTGGAAAAAGTAAAGGATGTCTACGGAAAAATTGCAAATATTGAGATCATCAAAGTAAAAGGATCTGATCTGTTAGCCATTGCTTCAAAAACCGTTGAGTTGATTGAAACAAATAAAGATACCAGAATTATTGTGAATGTGTCTGGAGGCTGGAAACTACTGGCACAAGGCGCATTATACGGCTGTTATGCAAGGAAAGATTTCATAGACAGGATAGTGTGCAATAACCTAGAGGATAATTCTGTCGTAGAATTGCCAAAACTAACATTTGGGCTAAGTTCGGTCAAGCGAGAACTACTTGAGGAAATAGCAAAACGAGGGGACAGGTCAATACCCGAAATTGCTGATGCGTTAGATAAAACCAAGGGTATGGTTTACCAGCATTTAAAAGAGCTAAAGGAGAATGGATATGTAGACGATAAATTTTATATTACTGACGCGGGAAGGATGGCGTTACTTTGAGGTATTTAAATGGAATCTGAACAAAATGGAAAACCAAAACCATTCGTAAAATGGGCAGGAGGCAAAAGACAATTGATAGATACGTTGTTTAGTAATATTCCTGATTCTTTTAACGAATATCACGAACCCTTCATAGGTGGGGGGGCATTATACTTCAAACTATGGTCAGAGGGTAGAATCAAAAGAGCATTCCTCAATGACTTCAATCAAGACCTAATAGATGCATATAGAATAATTCAATCTAGACCCACAGAATTAATTAACGAATTAAAGTCTGAAAAATACAAAAACGAAAAAGAGGTTTATTATGAAATAAGAAAGAGCGAGCCTCGAGACCAAATAGAAAAGGCAGCCAGATTTATTTATCTAAATAAAACTGCATTTAATGGATTGTATAGAGTAAATTCTAAAGGAGGTTTCAACGTTCCTTTTGGCAAGTATACAAATCCTAAGATATGTGATGAAGAGAATATTATGTTAGTTTCTGAATCGCTTAAAAAAGCAACTTTATCAAATGGAGATTTTTCGGCTGTATTAAAAAATGCACAAAAAGAAGATTTTGTCTATTTTGATCCCCCGTATCATCCAATATCCAAAACTTCAAATTTTACAAGCTATACGAAATTGGATTTTGGAGAAAAAGATCAATTACGGCTAAGGGATGTATACTCTAAGTTAAATGAAAATGGAGTATATGTGATGCTTAGCAATAGCACCGCTCCATTAATAGTAGAACTTTATTCAAATTACAAAACAATTAGAGTAGATGCTCGAAGAGCGATAAACTGTAAAGCAGATGGAAGAGGACTAGTATCCGAATTAGTAGCTCTGAACTATGAGGTAATTACACATGCACCATTTAGAAGTTTATAACAAAAAAGGTTTGAAAAATGATGAGGAAATTTTTGAATACTTAGTGTCAAATTTAGTGCCATCAATTACGGTTTGGGAATATTTTATCAATTGGGACAAGGTAAACAAAAACTTAGAAAGAATAAAAATCGAGTTGAATCTACTTAATTCACTTTTAGACTCTCAGAACTTAGAAAATGAGTTTATTAATCTGATAAAGAAATATCCAAATGTGGTAAGAGCAATACCTATTTTATTAGCAGTTAGAGAGAGTAACCTGGAGGTTTTGAAAGATTATAAGGATAAAGATCTGAGCTATCTAGATTTTGAATTCGATAAAAAAATAGTGAATGATTCTGAGGCAAAAGATTATTTTCTATTTGTCAAAGAAACAAAACTAACGGATTTATTCCAAAATAAAAAAATAAAAAATTTTGTTGATTATGTTTTCGGAGTCGAAGTTGGATTAGACTCTAACGGACGAAAAAATAGAGGTGGGCAGTTGATGGAAAATGTCATGGAAGTATTTGTAAAAGATGCTATCAAAGACAACCGAGAGTTAGAATATTTGCCACAAGCAACCCCAAAAAAGATATATGAAAAATGGAAACACGAAGTGAAATTTGAAAAATCACAAAGAAGTTTTGATTTTGCAATTTTTAATGTGAAAAAGAAAAAACTATATCTCATAGAATCAAATTTTTACAATGGGGGTGGTTCAAAACTTAAATCGGTTTGCGGAGAATTCAAAACATTATTTAACGAACTCAAAACCCAAGGAATAGAACTTATATGGATAACTGATGGGAAAGGATGGCTAACAACAAAAAATCCACTTCGAGAAACGTTCAATAACAATAAGTTTGTTTTCAATTTAAATTTATTAAAAGATGGTGCATTGAAAGAGGTACTCAGTTAAGAAATGGACGGGTAGGCTATGAAGATTGAACCAGAAAGATTTGACTTGGAAAACACAACTGTTTGGTCGTTTCCGGATCGTGGAGATTGGGCAACTCATAAAGGAGATTATAGAGGGAATTTTTCTCCTTATTTACCCATAAACTTAATTATCCGATATTCGAAAGAAGAGGATTTAATTCTCGATCAAATGTGCGGAAGCGGAACGACTCTAGTAGAAGCTAGACTACTGCATAGGAACGCGATTGGTTTTGACATCAATAAAAATGCAGTTGAAACAACTAAGACTAGATTAGAATTTGATTACGAAACTAAATCAAAACAAACTGTCCAAATTGGAGATGCGAGAAAATTGGCGTTAGATGATCTTTCCGTAGATTTAATTATAACTCATCCACCATATTTGGATATAATAAAGTATAATCAAAAAAATAAAGACGATATTTCGAATATTCACAATACCGATTCTTTTTTAGTTGAAATAGAAAAGATAGCTACAGAAGCGTATAGAGTACTAAAACCAGGCAAATATTGCGCAATTTTGATTGGTGATACTAGAAGAAACGGGATGCATATTCCTCTTTCTCATAAAGTAATGGATATGTTCATAAGAACTGGTTTTAAACTAAAAGAGGATGTCATAAAAGTTCAATGGAATTGCACCACAACGCCCTATTGGAAAGCCCTATCAAAAAAATATAATTTTTTGTTAATCATGCATGAGCACTTTTTTATTTTTAAAAAGTAGATAAACGAGTATGTACTTAAGAAGCAAGATTGAATAAAACAGTTCTGATTTAGATATTATCCTGCATCTTCCTCACCTTCTCAAGCAGATCCTTGTTCTGTGCCCTTTCTATGCTTTCGTAGAGTTCGTTCTTTTGAACGTGGACGTAGGTCATGGTAATCTGGACATTGTTATGCCTTGCAAACTTGCTTGCCAGCATCATGTTTCCTCCGTTCTTTCTGCAAAAGTTCGTGATAGCATAGTGGCGCAGGCTGTGGGGAGTTAGCCGGTAAAGCGGAACAGGTCTTGCTCCTTTAGTGTAGGCATAAATCTCCTGCAACTTTGCCTTTTCTACGTAGACCCTGAAGAACTTTCGAGCAGTTTCTGATGTGACATGGGGCTCCGTAGTACGATCGTTCCTTCCGCAAGCAACAGGGAAGAACAAAAAGCCACTTGAACTTGCAATCTCCGCTTCATGCTGACCAATGTAGCTGATGGTTGACTCAAACAGCTTCTGAGGAACTATGAGATAATCAGTCTTTCCGCTCTTTTCCGTAAAGATACGAATCTCCCTGTTCTTCAGGTTCAGATCATTGATATTGATTCGTACCGCTTCACCTATTCGTAGGCCAAGCATTGCCTGGTAGCTGAACAACAGATAGAATCGTTGATCATCAATAGCGGCAAAGAAACGCTCCAATTCTTCATCAACGAATCCCTTATTCATTGTTCCATACCGAGGCTTTTTGCTTCGAAGGAATCGTACTTTACGCGCATCAGAAAGGAGGGTTATTGCCTTGACAAGGTTCCACTTGGTCAGGTAACGGCCAAGGTATTCCATTTCCTCCTTTATTGCTGGCCAGTTCTGGCTCAGTTCCTTTGAGATTTGTCTTGCTGCATTAGGTTTTGCTTTACTGCATACTGAAAGCGGGGTGCTCGATGCAGGTTGCCCGTTTCCAGCATCCTGTTTCCGGCATCCAGAAACGACGGAGGAAACAGGTGCGAAGTCACGGGTTGCTGGCTGCTGAATGCTGTGTGCAATTAAATGACTGCCCTGTGGGCCCATATTTTTTATCCGATGGTTATTGCGAGTTTTAAGTCTCAAGTCTTGGGTTCCAACAATCTCATATTTTTAAACCTGAAAGAAGATAAAGGCGCATGGCATTATTCTGGATAATACTTCTTGCAATCGTCCTTGTTCCGTTTTTGTATCTTTTGATGACATTCAACTTTCTCATAACGCTCAGGAACCGCATACGGCTTTCAAGCGCAAACATAGATGTGCAGCTTAAGCGGAGGCATGACTTGGTCAAAAACCTCTGTGACGTTGTTTCCTCATATGCAAAACATGAGAAAAAAACGCTTGAAAAAATCACCTCAATACGTACCTCAATTTCATCTTCTGATGCATCCCTTGGAAATGCATTCAAATCGCTTTTTGCAGTAGTTGAAAATTATCCCGATCTCAAGGCACAAAGTTCATTTTCAAAACTATACGACGAGCTTGTTTTGCTTGAGAACGACATTGCCCGCTCACGAATGGTGTACAACGATTGCATAACAAAATATGCGGATGCGGTTGGCCGATTCCCCTCTGCACTGGTTGCAAAACTGTTCAATTTTAGCTCGCTTGAGTATCTCGTAATCGAAGAAATAGAACGATTGACACCCACGGTGAAACTATGAAAAAAATAATAATCATCTGTGCACTTTTAATTTTATTTTCGGTTTCATTTGCAAAGTCGTACATGATACCAAATGCGGATGTTACTTATACGCTCAACTCCGACGGCACAATAGATGTTACTCAAAAGATAACGTATGACTTAAACGGCAACTTCCATGAATTATATATCGTACTTCCTGAGGATATGCTGTTTTTGGAATACGGGGGGTATTGCGAACAAACCGAATGTACGTTCAAAACACAGCCTGCACTCGATTATGATAACCATATAGAACTCGATCTTAATGGTGAGTTCGAGAATGAAGTAGTAACTGCAGTATTTGTATACAAAATTGATGGGGAAATACTTAAGCAAAAAGACGCATCACAGTTTTTCTTCAAGCTCTGGGGTGACAAATGGGATGAGCCTGTAGAAAACCTCAAAATCACCGTCAACTTTCCTGGCAAAAGCTCTGAAATAGCATATTTCTTACACCCCCCAACGCGGAATTTCGAAGTGACAAAAACAGGGAACTCAATACAAATAACTTCACGCAACCATCCCAGTTACACGTACCTTGAGCTAAACTCAGTAATGCCATCATCTTGGTTTAGCGGATTGCCCCAGGCAAAAAACTACCTGACAAAAAAGGAAATTATACGGGGAGAAACGGACTATCAAAACGGCGAAAAGTTCAAGGAAATGATTAGTCTTATCGGAAACTTATTTTCCTTGTTTGCGTTGCCAGTCTCATTTATCATATTATATTTCGTATACGGCCGTGAAAAGGATCCTAAGGAATTAGGTTACACAAACACGTACGAAACGGCACCACCTCAAGAAGTAACCCCCGCTACGGCAGAATACTTTGCAACCCAAACCGCCGGGCCAAATGGCTTGATGGGGGAACTTTTGTATTTAATTCATAAAAAAATAATCTCAATAGAAGAACAAGAATACGAAAGTATGGGATTATTTGGAAAATCAAAATCAAAGCAAAAAGTCATAACCGTTCTTCGTACGCCAACGGAAGACGAATTAAAAATGCATCAAAAGCATCTTTTTGATTTTATTAAACAACGCGCACCAAATGGAAAAACGACCCTTTCGGCACTTACGGGAAACGAATACTCAAGCTCATCGGCATTCCAAATGTTTGTTCGTGCCCACGAAGCAATGATACAGGAAGGGTTCACCAAGGGTCAAAAGTATATAATTTCCGATAAGCCCATCGGAATCCTTGCAGCCGTATGCATCATTACGTTTCTTATAAGCGGAGCACTTACCGTGCTTGCAGACAGTTGGGCATGCCCTGCAGTAATCATTGAAATAATTGCTGCCGCAGTCATCGGATTTGGAAACCCTGCTATCCTTGGTAAATGGTCCGATGAAGGAAGACTCATTGGCGAAAAAACAAAGAACTTCAAGAAGTACTTAAGCGACTTTACCCTACTTAAGGAAAAAGGAATTACAGATATGATTATCTGGGAAGAGTATATGGTATATGCGACGGCATTTGGAATCTCCGATAAGCTTGCTGAATACGCAAAACAACTCATACCTAAGGAAACCATGGCACGAAGCACAATGTTTACGCATTATGCAGTATACCATTCAATTGGACGTTCAATGACCACGGCCGTAAGCTCCGCACACTCAAGCGGACGCTCAGGGGGCGGCTTTGGCGGCGGCGGTGGCGGAGGAGGGGGAGGCGGCGGAGCAAGATAATTTTTTTATTATTTTTTCCCGTGCGTCTTATGAATATGTTTTTTCAAACCCTCAACGGTCTTGCTGCTGAAAGGTTTTGATGAAGTAGATTCCATTTTTGAAACGTAATTATGAATTTCAACCTGATCCATGTCCTTATGAAGCGGCCCGACACGGCGCGACCCCCATGCAACAATTCGTTCGTACCCTTTTGCACCTGAATGGGAAAGGCGGCGGATAATGAATACCAGAATCGCAAGGCCCATAAAAACGGCAATTATAAGAAAAATATCCATACGCTCACGATTCGATTATGGCGTCTACTATTTTATACTCATCGTTGCCGCAAAATACAGAATTATCACGCTTATTGATCCCACAGGTCTGATGCAAAAACCGTACATGGCCTTTACTTTGAGAATGCTTTGAAACACCAGGATAGGTTGTCTCAAATCGGATCAAATCACCTTTTTTATCAAAAAGAGGCAAAAACCCCTGGGCATATTTTCGAAAAGAAAGAAGCGAAGAACTTTTTGAAAAGGTAAGAATTTTTTCTACATATTCAGTTTGAAGCGCATCACAACTAAGTGCGTACAGGGTCGAATCATGCAAAAAAACATAGAGGGTGCCCAGGCCGAATTCCTTTTGGATATCGCAAAGTCGCTTTCGCATTCGTGTAGTGTTTGGAAGCGAAATGATCGGAACGTGCCTATTGCGTGCACCAAGAAGGGAACTTGAAAGGTAGGATTGGAAGGATAAACAAGAAGTAGATACGGAAAAAGGAATGTGCGCAGGGTCGGCTTTTGAAAACGCTGCGCACAGTGTTGTACCGCGTTTGCGAGCGAAGCCGCAACAGTCATCCCACACATGCGCCAAAGACGCGCGTGCAGTCTCAAAAGCCGATACAGTAATACGCGGGGTATTTTTAAGTATTTCCTTCGCGCTTGAATAAAGTTCTTGCTCAGTAAGTCTTCTGCACAAATACCCTGTTTTTGAATTAATCGTATGAGGCAAACGGATGATTCTTCGTGTATCAACCGTAACTTTTGAATCGAATACGTAGTCCTCCAAACGCTCAACGAGTTTTTGCCTGAATTCCTTTGCCTCCTGCTCCTTTTCAAGCGGATGCGATGAAACGTACGAAACAGGGTCGTCAAAAACAAGGTGGAACCCCTTTGAACCGCTAAAAGCAATGTAGCGCAAAGAATACTCCTGCTTAAGCCGTTTATACAGACGAACCGTATGCAAACGTGCTTGCTCGATATTTTCAAATGAAAACGGCGCGACGTCAATATCAAAAACAAGGTCGCAACCCAAAAACAAGTTATCCGTAATGGAAACGCTTTTCTCTTTTGGCACAAGCAAATGAGGGTTAAGCCAACGAGAAACGGAGTAGTAAACATGAGAAGGTGCATGCTGTTGCACGTATAATTTAAGCGACTCCTTATCGTGGCGATGCGCGGATTTTACAAATTGGCCTGCAATCTCACAGCGGATGTGACGATGCTCAAGATCAAAAACGGAAAAATCAGGGAATGAAAAGGAAGAATAAAAATTGCGTATCAAATTCCCAGGTACCATATACTGGATGCACAATAAAAATTTAAAAAAGAATTATTGACTTAAATCTGCAGTCTGCTTTGGCGTTCGCGCGTTAAGAAAACTAAGATCTCCCGGATTTCGCTCTAATTGACTCATCAATTCTAATGCCTGTGAACCGCCTTGTGTTCGAGATTCTACCTGAACATCCTCAGCAAATTCAGCAAGCCTTGCAATACGTGCGAGTCTACCTAATATGTTTCTTGGAGATCCTCCTAGTGACCTACAATTGCAAATCCCTTCAATAAGCGGTTGTGGCAACCCTGAAGTATTTAATGCATTACGATTCCGGTCTACCCATACTTTCTTAGTACGATCTGTATTTTGAGAATAAATACTTGCACGTGAAGTAATATTATCCAACCAAACAAGTCTTTGTGCTAGAGTAGATGCCATACTAATCAAAAAGAATATGAGAATTAGGGTTTAAAAATGGTATTTAGTGTTTAAAGTGGGCAATACCTTCTTTTACTTCCTTCTTTGCACCTTCAATATCAACCCAGCCTTTCACTTTTACGAATTTACCTTTCTCATTCTTTTTGTACTCGGCAAAGAAATGCTCAAATTCCTTAAGTATGATTTCAGGAACGTCTTTCATTGACTTGTAGCCATGATAACGCGGGTCTTTGACTGGAACACACAATACCTTATTGTCAATTCCTGCCTCATCCTCCATCTGGAGCATGCAAACGGCACGGCATTTAACGACACAACCCATCGGCAAATCAAAGGAGCTCAAAACACATGCATCAACGGGGTCGCCATCACCTGAAAGCGTACGAGGAACAAACCCGTAATTAGTGGGATAATGGAATGGGGAATGAAGTACCCTGTCAAGTGCAAAATAGCCGCCTTCATGATCATATTCATACTTATTTTGGCTGCCGCGGGGAATCTCGATAACAACTTTGAACTCGTTTTCATCTCCTGGCTTGACATCGGTTAAAAGGTTCATGAATCTCTTGTAATAAAGAACGTTTATTAAGATTGATTCTGCTAGCTTTCCATGGGTCAAACAGTCACCTATGGATTATTGGACGGAATTGTGTTTACCATTTTCAATATTGGGGAAAGCATTTTTGGCCCCCAATTCAGCGGGATACTTTTCCTTTCAGTAGGGATAGCAATTTTTGCCGCAATTGCAAGCACATTCTGGAGCAGGATATCGAAGGAAGTACTCTATGAATTAGACATTGACGAACACGTAAATAACCTTGATGGGATCATAAAAGACGCAGTTATATTCGTAAAATTCCTTTTTCATTATACGATCATTTTCCCGATCATAT
This sequence comes from Microcaldota archaeon, assembly GCA_964434735.1. Lineage (GTDB taxonomy): Archaea > Micrarchaeota > Micrarchaeia > Anstonellales > Bilamarchaeaceae > CAYSWK01. Next base: position 10,575 of record CAYSWK010000003.1, read on the forward strand.
CCTTCTTGTGGTTTGCTCTTATCGCCGCACTTATCTACCTACTTTCAAGATCTATCTCGCTTGAAGAAGTATTCCCCATGGCGCTTGCAATGATTATAGCTATCCGAATAACTGCATATTTGGATGAAACAACTGCCGGCGAAGTTGCAAAAGCACTCCCCATCGGGTTGCTTGGTGCAATCATACTCGAACCAGGAACGTTCAAGGAAACAGAAGTCATAATCCGTGTCAATAATATGTCACAGCGTCTCCTTGAATTTGCCCCGTTTTTCCTCTATTCAGTCTATCTTGAATGGACGATGAGGCTTCTTTTAGGAGTAAAACATTTTGTACAGGGGCATGGAATTTTCGGGCCTAAAAAAGAGGTCAAAAACGAAGAGCTTGAATATGGGACGCATAAAAAAAGATGATATATTACAAAAAAAGATCGTGTTTCTTGCTATAGCAGCACCAATTATTCTTGGAATTTTTCTATTTATCCCCGCCGGAACACTCAATTATTGGCAAGCGTGGGCGTATATGTGCGTTTTGCTTGTGCCCGCATATTTTGTTATTGGATACTTTATGAAAAATGATCCGGAATTTTTAGAAAGACGATTACGAACAAAGGAAAAAGAAACAGCGCAACAAAAAATTATAAAAATCGGAACGATATTATTTGCAATCGGTTTCATCATGCCTGGACTTGATCAGCGATTTGGTTGGTCTAATGTGCCTAACGAAATTTCAATTATTGCGGATTTTTTTGTATTGATAGGGTATGTCCTCATCATTATAGTTTTCAAAGAAAATAGCTATGCAGGACGAACGATACAAGTGGATGAAGGGCAAAGAGTCATAGCTACTGGACCGTATTCAATCATACGCCATCCTATGTATCTTGGAACGAGTATACTTTATCTAGCGACTCCGTTTGCACTTGGTTCATACTATGCATTTCCTTTTTTTGCCGCAATAATCCCAATACTTCTTTTTCGAATTTTTAATGAAGAAGAAGTTCTAAGAAAAGAATTGAAAGGATATACAAACTATTGTACAAAAGTAAAATATCGACTTATCCCCTACGTTTGGTAAAAAAATTTGCAAGAGACAGGATTTCCATAGTATCAGAACCGAAAACTCGGAACTGAAAACTGATTTGAACCTGTGTAGGCGCTAGGCCAGCAGATTTCTTATCTCGCATTTAAGACAAGAACTTACATGCGACGAAATATTGATCTTGAGTCTGCCGCATTTGACCGGGCTCTGCCACTCTTGCATTACATTGTTTTCTTTTTTTGAGTCTTGAGTTAAGACGCACTGCAAGAGCTCGGGTTCCGAAGGAACCTGGCAGACTTTTGAATCGCAATTCAATGAGGCTGCCACTCTTGCATTAGAAACTAAACCTAATAAGCAATAAAACTTTTTATAAACCTAGATTACTCTCACTTTTGGCTACAAATCTCCTGGCAACGGCGTTTTGCATAGTCACGTGCTGAAAAAGAACATGAATTATCGCCGCAAACAATGAATGGATCGTCTCCGTAAGTACAATATGCCTCATAAAGCTTTTCCCATGAACTGCTGCTTTTTGCATCACTAAAAAACTCATCAACAATCTGCTTGCATTTTGCAATTGCCGCTTCACACGTTTGAAATTCTCCTACTTTGATACGTTCAGACTCATCAGCATGATGAAAATTGTCATCTACAAAAACAGTATACGTTCCCATACCAATCACTTTCGCGCAAACACAAGGTATGCCGTATGATGCAGGCCAAAATGCTGCGGGCGAACGCCAAATTCCCGCACGTCGTATTCGCGCACAATATTTTCAAGCATAAAAACATCTGAGAATCCCTGCTTTTGGCATGCAAGGTGGAATTCCTTTGCCTGCTCAACATTGGGCAAATAGCCTACGAGCGTCCCCTCTTTCTTCAACGCAGCATACGCATGTGAAACTGCCTTAAAACTTTCAGGAAGGTCAAGAACAACTGCATCTGCCTCAGTCTCATCAATCCCAAGCGTTACATCCTGAAATTTGAACTCAACATTGTCAAGGCCAAGGGCAAGCACGTTCTTTTTTGCAAGTTCCTGGAATTCTGCCTTTATTTCGTACGTAATAACTTTTTTTGCAATGCGTGCAAGGTAGCACGTTAAAAATCCGGAACCGGAACCCGCTTCAACGACTAAAGAGGATTTTCCAATTCCCGCATAGGCAAGAATCATGCCTGCATCTTTAGGAAGAATAACTGCTGGGCCTCCACGTTTTGCTTTCTTAAGAAACGCAGGAAAATGAAAAACAGGTTTGTACATGATCTTTTGGTGCCCCAAGAGTTATTTAAGGATGTATGATTAACAAAAAACATGCATAAAAAAGCGATAATAATACTCATTTTTATTACAAGTTCATGCTTTGCACAGGTGAGCGAGGAAGCTTCAAATAAAATTATACAGTCACAAGGCACTGTACTATTCCTAGACGAATACATCTTCAGCCTGCCCGAAGGAATTTTTGAAGGCTGGCAAGAGGGGGAGAAAATCAGCTTAAAAGAAGCAACTTCCAAAAAAGGATATTTCGTTTCGCCAGAAAAGGCCATTCTTGACATACCTGAACCTGCCCCCCAAAAGAACCAAAATATATTATCTCAAATTGCGAATGAATTATTGCATAAAGAAGCACAAAAAAAGCACATTGTTGAATATGGGGTGTCAGCAACAAAAGAGGAAATTAGATATTATTCCGACTTAAAAAACAACGAAGAATTAAGGGAAAAAATTATCGAAATGATCAATAACGGCCAAATAACATATGTGCACACCCGAACCATCACTCTTAGCGAAGGCCCCTCTATCGAAGGCACAATTAACGAACAGACAATTGCATTTGAAGGGCTTGACCATTACTATCCAAATGTATCGAGCAACTCAGAAATAGGTTATGCATACTCAGAAAATGGATCATATATCAAGCAAGTTCTACCAAATGATATTTCGACTTACCCAAAAATCCCGCACATGATTTTTGATGAAAGGGGGGCAATTGTCGCAGCTTCGATGAATAAAGAAATTATACTTGCAAATAAACTTGCAGAACTTCAGCCTTCCGTCCCTACAAAAAAGAAACAGGAAACGGATGCATCAATAGAGGAAAAAGTACAAAACAGCATACAAAACGGAATGAAGAAAACGATTGCATTAGTCAAAGAGGAAGGTACAAAAGATGTTGTGGACATACCTTTCATTGGGATCCGCGTCCCCACCATAACTCTTGCATTCATATTTCTTGGAATCCTTGGGATTCTTACACTCATCAAAAGGTAAATACTATGGGAAAAGCATCGGCACCGAAAAAAAGGTACATTCTCGTACAAACCCCAAAACGCATGAAAGCGCAGGAATTCTCCCATGCCTTCCTTTCACAGGCACTCTCGTTTTTTGGCGAATACGGAAGCGCAAAAACATCACTTAAAGTCATAAGCTATGATGGAACTTGGGGAATTGTCCGTTGTGCACGAAACCAGGTAAACCTCGTGCTTGGATTTTGCGCACTCATGGCAAACCCTCGCATTATCGCAAAAGCTTCAAGCGGAACGATTAAAAGCCTCAACGACCGAAAGAACGCATGGGAGATGAAAGAGAAACAAAACCAACCATAAAAGTCCTCTCTTTTGGCAAAAAAGGCCTTACCGAATCTAATGCACTTCCTTCTCTTGAAAAAAACGCTATTTGCTGGATAGATATAGAATCACCGACATCGGCAATTATGAAAGATCTTGTTAACAAATTCAAACTACATCCGTTCACTGTTGATGAAACGCTTGATGATATTATCCAAGTTCCTGCTTTAACGCCCTATGAGGATTTTGAGTTTATTACACTTACAAGAATACACTATAAAAAAGAAACTAAAGGCGTAGAACCTGCCGAAACAGACGTGTACTTATTTAAAAATCTCATGATAACGATTCATAAGTCAACAAGCAAAACATCCGAATACATACGACAAAAAATCAAGAACAACCCCCAACTGCTTAACCGAGGGATAGACTACATATTGTATATGCACATCGATGCAATCACTAATGGCCTTCTTTTGAACATAGAAGCATGGGATGACCAAATACTCGCACTTGAAGAACGGATACTCAAGGAGCAAACGAAAAATATGCTCAGGGAAATTACCGTTTTACGGCGCAACCTCACTATATTTCGAAGAGGAGTAAGCCAACAACGTGAATTATTCAGTAAACTTGCACGTGGAGAATCAAGCTATATCCAACAAAAAAACCTTGTTTATTTCAGGGATGTTTACGACCATGCAACGCGGGCAACCTTTATGCTTGAAAATGCACGGGAAATTCTTGCAAGCACATTTGAAGCATATCTTTCAATAACGTCAAACCGCATGAACCAGGTAATGAAACAACTTACGATCATTTCGACGATCTTCCTTCCCCTTACGTTCATTGTTGGATTATACGGGATGAATTTTGATTTCATGCCGGAACTTCACAGCCAGTACGGATATCCTGCCGTCCTTATTGGGATGACCATTCTTACGCTAGGAATGATATACTATTTTAAGAAAAAGGAATGGTTCTAATTATTCGTGTGCCATTCCAATTAAGTCTTCAAATGACGCGTATGAATGAGTTTTAAGCCATTGCTCCATTTCCTTTGCAATTTCCTTGAATGCGCCTTTTCCGCGGTAATAGCATGCGGTTCCGACTCCCAAAACAGATGCGCCAGCCATAATCATTTCAATTGCGTCCGTTCCAGTGGTAACTCCGCCGCACCCAAGAATGGGAATATCAACGGATTGGTAGACATCATACACGCACCTGATTGCAATGGGTTTCATCGCAGGGCCGCTTAAGCCTCCAAACTTAAAGGACAATACTGGTTTTCCACGTTCCGTGTCGATGACCATTCCGGGACCAAGCGTGTTTCCCATATCAATTGCTTGAGCGCCGCTTTCTTCTGCTGCCTTTGCCAACCCTCCGACTCCTTCGGATGAAGGGGATAATTTAATGATGAGTGGGATATCAGTTTCCTTGACTATTTTTTCAGTAATTTCACGCGTTGCCGCAGGCGTTCCCTGGCCCGCCATTGTTCCGTATCCTGGCGTGTGAGGACAGGATAAAACTGCCTCGATTGCCGCAATCGAAAGGGTTCCAGATGAAACTGCAGAATTAACTTTTTTGGCAAGTTGTGCGAACTCGCCCGCGTCTTTTCCAACTATTGAAAGGATAAGTCCTTCTTTTTTGTTCCAACCTGAAAATTCTTTTATTCCTTCCTCAATACCAGGATTTGTGTACCCGACGGCGTTAAGGAACCCGTGCTCAGTTTGAACCATGATGGGCGTGTTATGCCCCGTACGCGGCTCAAGTGACAAAGATTTGGTAATAACGGCACCGGCGCCATGTGTGCATACGTCCTCAAGGCTTGAACGAGTTACGCCAAGGACGCCCGAGGCTAAAATAAGAGGATTTTTGAGTTTTGTCCCAAGAAAAGTTGTGGAGAGCATGGACAAATTAGGAAAAAGGAGATTTAATAGGTTAGTGGACGGTTGCCGGACGAGGGGTAGGCGGAGTAGTTCGAGGTCTTGTATGTCCCTTTTGAGTTGGACCTTCTGCTGCCCTTGAGAAACTTGCACCTGCAAATAGATCATAATGCTGATCTACTCGAATTACGCGCGCTGCAGTTAATTGATTTATTCCAAGCACACCCTCTACCGCTTTTTGAATATCAGTGCCCGTTAGCTCTCCAAGCCTTGTATCA
>CAYSWK010000003.1:16348-60631 GCA_964434735.1 Microcaldota archaeon
ACAGCATCAAAAATGGCCTGAAGATCAGATGCGTTAATCCTAAGAAAATAAACATACGTATTTCCTTCATAGGTACATTCCGCAGAAAAACGATAATGAGACTGTTTGTGCGTTTCACTCGATTCAATTCGAAGTGTCGAATACGGGTTTTTACTCGGGCCTTCGAACGCTTGTGTACTTACATATAATGCAAATTTATCATTACGCTTTACAAAAAATGATGCTTGACCGGGTAAATGAGGATTACTACTACAATGAAGATCATGTCGTAATTTTTTCCCGTTAACTGATAAATAATTTGTTAAGGTCTGACATACGCCCGCAAGAAGCTGCGTAAATTCTGGAGTAAGATTTTCTTGATCTGGCATGATATAACCCTCTCTCTGATAAAAGTATTACGCACTCCTAGTATTTAAACCTTTATTTTTCACTTTTTAACACTATTTTGACGCTTTTCTTGACTGAAGCGAGAAAAGATGTGCAACTTCCTGCGACGTGGTAATTTCATGGATACTTTTATCCGAACGTAATTTGAGCATCCGAGGGAACCGAAGCGCGTAGCCTCTTCCTTCTTTTAAGCCGCACGTGTGCGTAGGGCTTTGGGTAATGTCATCATACGCAATCTCAATGACATAGGTTGGTTTTACCCATACATCGGGCGTATTAGCTTCATTAAAATCCAGGTCTTTTGGTGGGGAATCCTGCTTCATTTCCTCAAGCATTTCCTTTAAGGTACGCATTTCCTCTTCGGTGTAACCTGAACCTATTTTTGCAAGAGTCTCAAGCCGGTTTGTATCTTCATTAAAAACTGCAACCAAAAGGCCGCCAAACTCAAATTCAACGCGCGCACCCTTACCCAGGAAATATCCTACAATAACACCGTCAATTGAATCGATTGCCTGGCCGTACCCTTTTTTGAGCTTTATCCAAGCGAATTTTCGCTTTCCTGCCGTGTACGGGGCATTCACATCCTTTGCCATGATCCCTTCTAGACCCTGTTTAATGCTTTCCTTAAAAATATCATCCAATTGTTTTTCAGAAACTACGTCTTCTTTTGGTGAAAGCTCAAATCCTTCAAACGGAAAGGTATGCTCAAGCTCAATTCTTCTCTCATGATATGGTTTTGAAGTATAATCTATTCCGTTTTTGTAAATCAAATCAAAACAAAATACTTTTAGAGGAATTTCCTTTGACATATCCTTAACGCCATGCTTTCGTCTTCGATGCATCGTTTCTTGAAAAGACAAGTAACGCTTCTGAGCTTCATTGTAACCCAATGCCTCGCCCTCAAAAATAATGTCCTTTGCCTTCAAACGTTTAAGGGATTCAACCAAATCGGGGAACATATGAGTCATGCGTTCAAGCTTGCGGGAATATAATTCAACTTCATTACCTTTCTTGTGGCACTGGACACGAAAACCGTCAAATTTCTTTTCCACGGAGCACGGGCCAAGGCGCTCGATGATTTCCTTTGGCGTGGCAAGCCGTTCGGCGAGTGCAGGTTGTAATGGCTTGAACGGCTGGACAGTGAAATGCTCTAGGTTCTTTTCGTTTTCCATAAAAAGCCGTGCAACATATCCCAAATCGGAACAATTATTGTATGCACGTTCTATGTACTCACGCATCGACTTGTCCCCGGCTTTCCAGAACGACAAGGCATCGCAAATAGTCGGGTCACCGATTCCAAGGCGCAATGTTCCCGTAACAAACCTGACGATGTAGCGGGCCTCAAGTGCATTTGCGTTATTGAGAAGTTCGGTAAGCAGTTTTATCTTCAAGTCCTGGCTTCCCTTTCCTTGGGTTTTTGCAATTTTTACGAATGCCGCATGGATTGAAAGAACATCCATTTCCTGCGTTGAAAGGCTGTGTTGTTTTCGTTTTTCGATTAATGATTCAGCTACGAGCCCCAAATCCCCCAATTCCTTGTATTTCTTCTCAACTACCAAAGGGGAATACCCCGATGCATTTGAAATTGCACGGATGGCAAACTGTTCCCCAAGGCCCAGGTCAATTCCTTCATAAGGAGGGGCAAGAATTCCTTGGAGGATATAAATAAGTTTTTCAACGTCTTTGGGAGTTGATTCCTTGAGTAATTCACACAAGATAGAAGTCATCTCAAGGCGTCCTGCTTTATCTTCGATTTGCTTGAAGATTTCTGCCACGCGTGAAAAAAGAAGCATAAAAAGGATAAGTATTGGATATTTTTATGGCTAGCGTTTAACGGATAACTTCAAACGTTGTGAAGACCTCGTTTCCCGAATAAGGTTTCACGTCAACCTTTTTCACAACTGCTGCCGTGGGACCTGCCTTGCACCATTTAATGAATTTCTCAACCGCAACGTCTTCGCCTTGAGCAACACATTCAACCGTGCCTTCAATGGTGTTTTTTATCCACCCGGTCACGCCAAGCTTTTGGGCTTCCTTCTGTGCGCCGCTTCTAAAAAAAACACCCTGAACGATCCCATGAATGGTAAGATGAATGGTTTTCACAACAATTCCCCTCGTGCCTGCTCGATTTGTATTCGTGCAACGTCCTGCTTTCGCCTGAATTCAGGCAATACTGCATTACTGAAACGTAAAGGAAGCAATGCATCGTAAATGGCATCCATCAATTCAAAGTAATGCTCTGCCTTTTTGCGGTCCTTGTGGCGCAGCGCTTCATACATCTCACGTTTTAATTCACCAACCGAATCCAAAAGGCCGGTAAGGTATGGCCCTTCAGGAACACCCAAATCTTCATACGAAGGGATGGTTCCTTTTTCAACTGCTGAAAAAACTACTTGTGCTTCTACGAACTCCTGCAAAATATGATTAAATTGGTTGTCAAACCCTTTGAGTTTCTTAAGTTCGGCAAGCTCTTTTTTTGCATCACTCAAGTATTTCTTTGCATCATCCATTGACTTCCCATGGAGTGCCTTGATGGTGTTGGAACACAAACGGACAATTTCCCTTTGCTTTGCCATGACATGGTCGAATTCCTCTTCCTTTTTCATGAGGTTTTTTTCAATAATGGACATGCCTAAGTCAAGTTTCATAAGAAAATGAAGGTAGGAAGAAAATAAAAACGCCGGTTATGGATAAAATAATCATAACATGCCATTTATAAACACTTTGATTCTCAGTATACTTGTGATGGAAAGAAGAAAAATAGTTCGAAGACGAAGAGGATAGGAATGACTCATGCAACACGAGCATCTCAGCGCGTTACGCACAACGTTATCGTACGACAAGCGGGAACGGCAGCACCGCTTACGGAATCATCACGCATGATTGCGGGAAAATACACGGTTAGCGAACGACTTTCCAAAGGCACCGATGCTTCACGCCCAGATGTTGTTTACAAGGCAGAAACATTGGATGGACAAACAGTTGTCATTAGAGAGGTAAGCGGCGGCCAAGACACGACCGCACATCAAATCGCAGTACGTGAAATACAGGCTGCTCAAGTAATTGCAAACCCGCGTACGGCCACTTACCTTGAGAGAATCGATACAGAATATGGAGTCGTTCTCGTACGTACGTTTATCGAAGGAAAAGATTTGCGACAAGAAGGGATCATGATTCCTCAAAAAACAGTTCCGTTGTTCCTGCAGGCTTGCGACATCGTGTCTGATTATCATTCCAAGGGGATCGCCCTGGTCGACGGAAAGCCTGACCAGTTTATCCTTAAAACAGGAACGGACGAGGTATGGCTTTGTGAAACTGGCGGTGCCTCGCAATTTGTGACTACCACTCAATGCGGGGGAGTAACGACCTACGCGCGCGCCGCAAGCCGTATCTATACTGCTCCTGAATCAGCATCCTTTGGACTTGCAACACCGCAATGCGACGTGTATTCGCTTGGATGCATTCTTGCATTCATGATTACCGGAAAGGATCCTGAATTTCTCAATGGAAAGGTTTCAAAATACTATATTGATGAAAACGTTCAAAACGTACAATTGCGCGAAATCATCAGAAAGGCAACCCAACTTGATCCCGATAACAGGTACCAGACGGTTGCTGAATTGAAACGGGCAATTCAAAATGCCATGAGTATGATGGCTCAAACTACAAAAGAAATTCATACGACTAGTGAGGGTCAACTACCTACAAATAAAAAACGATATGGATGGACTTCAATAGCATGCAGTATAGCCACAATATACTTAGATGCAATAACCAAATATGATTTTGATCCATACGTGATCTTCTTAGGCGTACCTGCTACAATCGTTGCTGGAGTAGCGGGACTTTTGGAAGCACGAAAGGAAAGACAACTTGCACAAACGGCAACACCAAAAGCAATCGAGGTTGAACCTGCAGAAATCAAACAACTTGATCAGCAAGCGCTTGAAGCACGGCTTGCTAACGAAAAAAATCCTGGAGTCCAGAAACAATTGCAACGGGAATTTATGGACCGGGAATTTGGAAGATTTATAGCCCCACAAACAAGTAAAGATTATACTCACTTGTTAAGAATACTTGAAACTAGAAAGGTAGAATTACTCGAACAAAATATTATAATCAATGAAGAAGTCATTGTTAAAATATACAAAAAATTAATCGATAAGTATGTACAAGAAGGCACGTTCCATGCATTATGTCAAATGGGTTCATATGGAAATTTACCACCAGTTGTTGCAGGAGCTATGAACAAACTCAAAGAAACGTTTGGATTTCATTTATTTAGAAAAGCTCCATACCAAATACGACAAATAGCGCATAATGCAGTTGCCCAAAGTTATCGAAATGCATTGAATAACAGTGTAACTATAGATGCAGGATTATCGTATTTACAATACTCTCAAAACAAGGAGTATTGTAGGGAATATAGACGACAAATCCCAAAAGCACTTGTCATTGAAATGGGTTTGAAGGTTGTTGATCGTTTCAAAGATGACAAGAATGCACTTACGACAATATGCAAGGCTAAACTAATCCCTGAACAAGTCAAGCAAGCAGCACGTGAAAGACTTGATGAAATGGGCGTTACGGAATTACGGGCAATTGCAAAAGAAGTCGTAAGGGATATTGGTAGACGCGAACGTGCACAAATAATTGATATACGTGAATTAACTGATGAAGCGCCTGCCCAAGGTCAAAGCAGGGTGGACAAACTGCGCGCACAAAGTGCAGCACAAGAAACACCCGCAGTCAACCCTGCAAAAGCAAAAGAATGAACGTTTGCCCTGGTTGCTAGAAAATAGCAATGGGAAGAAAGGTTATCCCAAAAACTTCACTTCAATGAATTCCTTGGCATTCTCAAAAATCTTTTTATCAAGAGTCTCAAGTGTTGCAGAATACTTCTTTGCAAGAAAGACATAAGCTGCATCATAATAGGTGAGATCAAGGTTAAACGAAGTATCGTACATTGATTGTATATCATTCTGCTGAAGATAAAGTACGTTCCTCCAATTTGAAAGGATCGTAAGAAAAGAATCCGCTTCCTCCTTATTGATTTTTTTAAGAAGAACATGGTGTTTTCTAACGATATTCCCTACCTCATAAAATGAAAGATCGGTAATGAACGCATCATGATCCAACGTTTGATCAAGCATGTGAGCAAAAAATGCAGAGGCATCATAGAGAATCATCGTGAATCCCTCATTTGACGAATATCAGAAACGATTGTCGATATCCCTATTTTCTTGACTGCCTTACTTGCGGTTTTAAGGGCGTTTGAAATGTGGTCCCTTTGCTTATGCTCAATTTCACTTACCAATGCAGACCTAACTAATTCTGAAAGATTAATGCCGAGGTTTTGTGCCTTTTTAAGAAGATCTTCCTCAACTCTAACATTAATGTTTGCATTTTTCATGTATAACATATTTGTAAGTACAGTTTTTAAACCAACATCATAACGAACGTACCCCCTGAACACTCGAATTTCGCAGCTTGGAAAACCCTTATAAGCATTGATAACTACTAATTCTCTGGTTTCTATGCACATCGTACTTTCAGTTGGCGGCGGAATGATTAATCCTTCAGGGGAGCCGGATTTGGAATTTTTAAAAGCGTTCTCAAAAATGGTTTCTGAATCAAAGCATACCTTTGGCATCGTAACAGGAGGCGGACGAACGGCACGCGCATACGCAAACGCAGCCAGAGCATTAGGTGCAAACGACTTCATGGCCGATGAAACGGCAATTATTTCAACACACCAAAATGCGGCATTACTTATTGCAGCTTTAGGAAAAGATGCATTCCCCAAAGTCTTAAGGGATTTTGACGATGCAAAAGTAGCAGCAAAACTTTCAAAAGTAGTTGTCATGGGCGGAACGGTCCCAGGGATTACAACGGATACTGATTCGGTTCTATTAGCAGAAGCAACGAGTGCCGACCGTATGATCAATGTCAGCAACGTTGATGCGATTTATGATTCCAACCCACGGGAAAACCCCAAGGCAAAACGGTACACAACAATGAGCTACGATGAATTGATTTCACTTGCAGTAAAAAGTGATGCAAGAAAAGCAGGAACAAACTTCGTATTTGACTTATTGGCGTGTAAATTAATCGCACGAAGCAAGATTGAAACCCATTTTGTTTCAGGAAAAAATTTGGATGACTTGAAAAACGCGATTGAAGGAAAGAAGCATTCGGGGACCGTGGTAAAACAGTAAAGTTAATTCTCATAACCCCGAGCCCGACCCCAATGCAAGCCAAACCCATTTGTTGAAGTGAACCAACGACTACCTAAAATATCAAAAAACTGACCGCCTGGAACCCCTACATTCAAAAAAATATCAACAGGCATTTGAAAAAGGTTTGGAATAACAGATAATAATGCTTGCTTAAGATCCTCATCTTGGCGCATCCGTTCAAGCTGTTGAGGTGACGTTCCACAAATAATTATATCGACATCACTTGGACTCAGAAGCTTCCGCCTATCGCCCCTCATACGCTCAAACTGGGCAAGAAAACGAATATCATCAGGGGAAAGAAGGCTAAGGCGCCTTTGGTGCTCAACGGGATCAATGCCTGGCTCCGGAAGCAATGCCTTAAGTCGCGCAACATCCTCAACAGTCCTAAAATACCCTTCAGCCAAAGAACCGCCAAGGTAAGTCCCTGCAGGCAAGCCATGACGACCATATTCCATAAAATGGGCAACAACATAGGGAACACCACGAAGGCAATCCTTTGGAACTCCGTTTTCCTCAAAAAGTTTAGGGTGCAAACGTGGTGGAGAAATGCGTTTGCAGGATTCAAGAGTAGGAACGCGCGTGAGCATATGTATAAATTATGGTAAAAAGTGTTTAAAAAGGATACTATTTCTTCAATTTCCCAACGAGCCATTTTTCATACGCGGCATTGGCGTTTGCCTTGAATGAAACAATGCAAGGGATATTGTAAGGATGCACCGCGGCAACCTCTTTTTCAAGCTCTTTAAGTTTTTTAGTGTCTGTCTTTGCAACCAAAACTTCCTCTTTCCCCGAGGCCGTACCTTCATGAGTCAGGTAGATGCTGTCAATAGGGAATATGTTTGCGCAGGCAATAAGTTTTTTCTTCAAAAGATGTGTCGCAACAAGTTGTGCAGTCCGCTTATTTGGATTTGTAATATAAACAACAGTAATTGCCATAAAAAGGAAAACAAGGAGAAAGTTAAAAAGGCTACTTAAGCTGCCTGAACTTGTACCCGTAATGGATAAGGCCTTCAGGATCATCCTTCTGGACGATACGGAACACCGTTTCAACAGGCATGCCGATTTTCATTTCTGAAATCCGTGCATCGACCATTTGTGCCGTAATCTTGGGGCCTTCCTCAAGCTCAACGATTGCCAGGACATATGGCGTCTGGTCGGCAAATCCAGTTGGACCTGACGATATTTCAGTGAACGAATAGACTTTTCCCTTGCCCTTAAAGGTTAAAGGTTCAAGCTTGCCTTTTCGTCTACAGGTTGGGCACACGTTCCTTTTGGGAAAATAATTTGCCTTGCAGGTTGAGCAGTGCACGCCTTCCAAACGGTACCGTTCGGACATCTTTCGCCATTGCAATGAAAATGAACTTCTCATATTACCACCCTTGCTCGTAAATATGGATGACGCTTGTTGCGCCCGACCCTCCGACATTGTGGGTCATCCCTACTTTTGCATCTTTTACTTGGCGACCTTCGGCCTTGCCGCGAAGCTGCCAGGTAATTTCACATGCCTGCTTGATGCCGGTTGCACCGACTGGGTGCCCGCATGCTTTCAAACCACCGGAAGTATTAACGACAATTTCACCATTGGGACCTGTTTTTCCTGCCAATGAGGCTTTTCCGCCTTCACCTTTTTTGAAGAATCCTAAATCCTCAATTGCCATGATTTCTGCGATGGTGAAACAATCATGAACCTCAACAACATCAATATCCTTTGGCTGCTTCTTTGCCATCGAATATGCTTTCTTTGCCGCCTCCTGCGTTGCACGAAGACCCGTCATTGTTGCACGTGAATGAAGTGCAATTGCATCTGACGCCTGCGCACTTGCCGAAATCTTGATAGGCATTTCACACATCTTCTTTGCCTTATCCAAAGGTGCAAGTATCAAGGCAGCCGCACCGTCGGTTATTGGCGAACAATCAAAAACCGACAAGGGATCTGCAACCATTTTGCTTTTGAGCACCGCGTCGATTGAAATTTCCTTTTGATATTGCGCATATTTGTTCTTTGCGCCGAATACATGGTTTTTGACCGCAACCGAAGCAAGCATTTCCTTTGTTGTTCCATACTCAAACATATGCCTTCGTGCCATCATTGCGTACAATCCAGGAAATGTTGCGCCATGGAACAATTCCCATTCCTGGTCGCCCGCACCACCTAAAATTTCAGAGACTTCTTCAACGGATAAATCGGTCATTTTTTCAACGCCGCCTACGATGACGACATCATGCATCCCTGAGGATACTGCCATAATCCCTTGCCTTAATGCTAATGAACCTGAAGCGCATGCGCCTTCTACCCTCGTGAAGGGTTTAGGTGTCATTCCCATATAATCTGCCAAAAGAGCGCCAATGTGCTCCTGGCCTACCAAGCGTCCTGAAGCCATAGTACCTACAAATCCCGCTTCGATTGAGTCACCTGAAAGGTTTGCATCCTCTAAAGCACGAACACCGGCTTCGACTACCATGTCACGAAATCCGCGTTCCCAGTGTTCCCCGAATCGGGTCTGGCCAACGCCAATGATTGCTACGTCTCGCATAGTATTATCTCCTCGTAAATAAGATTAAGAAACGTTATACGGGCTTGTTTTTAAATATGACTTATTCTACTTCGGCGAGAGACGAATAGTTACATTAATCCTTAAGTGCTTCCTGTACGCATGCCAAAACCTCTTGCACACTCTGAGGCCTTTGATCCGGATCCTTAGCAAGCATACGTTTTATCAAGGAATCAAGCAAGGGTGGAATAGAAATAGGCGTGCACAATGAAGGAGCAGGTTTGAAAAGATGCCCCTGAAGAACGTCTACAGTATCTCCTGTGAAAGGAACATGACCTGTAAGAAGCTCATACAAAATGATTCCTAATGAATAAATGTCAGACCGATGGTCAACAACGGAATACGAAAAATTAAAAGGAATCTGCTCAGGTGCAATATAGACTACGGTCCCTTCCGCTTCTTCAGGTGAGATGCGCGTACCATTTGGAACTGCAAGGTCAAAATCTGCATAACGGATACGCCCTGTTGAATCAATAAGAAGATTTGATGGTTTGATGTCACGATGAATAAGCCCTGAACCGTGTACTGCCGAAAGCCCGTCACAAAGCTGCCTAACAACAGTAATCAATTCTTGTTTCCAAAAAGGAGATGCAAGCATCATATCTGAAAAAGAATCTATCACTCCTTCAAAAGTCCCTACTGCGCGCTCCATAACGTATAAATAAGGAGCACGATTACGGTCAAAGAAAAAGGGCGTTGCAATATGGGGATGAGGGCCAATCGTGACAAGCGTGTCGATTTCAGCTCGAAAACGCGCAAGGTCGCGTGCTGAACGTTTATTTCGATCAAGTATCTTAAGGGCTACAGGTACTCCCGTTATCGTATCCTGGCCTGCAAATATTTTTGCCCTTCCGCCTTCTCCAATCCTATGGCTAACCCTAAAACGATTTGCAAACAGGGGCCCTTTAGGCCTATGCGGGGCTAACCAACCTTGTTTCATGTTATTATTAATGGTAAAAGAAGTATTTAAATGTAGAGGTTTGAAATACAGTAACTCATACCTTTAAATATCTAGATAAATCAATAGCTTTAATTCTCATTTGAGGTGAATTGCAAGTATGTACGGAGTATCCCCACAAGCATATGATCGAGCGATTACGGTATTTTCCCCCGACGGACGATTGTTCCAGGTTGAATACGCAAAAGAGGCAGTCAAGCGCGGCGCAACGGCAATCGGCATTTGCGCAAAAGACGGCGTAGTCCTTGTTGCATTCAAAAGCATCCACTCAAAACTCGTCGTTCCTGAATCACTTAAAAAAGTGTTTGACATTGATTCTCACATCGCAGTAACCGCAAGCGGACTTATTGCAGATGCAAGGCGTGTTGTTGAACTTGCACGGACGGATGCACAAAGACACCGATTAACCTACAACGAGCCCGCAACGGTTGAAAGCATAGCAAAAGGCGTTTGCGACCTTATGCAAGTATACACCCAATACGGTGGAATCAGGCCCTTTGGTGTTTCATTACTCATTGCAGGATGCGATGAACAGCCTAGATTGTTCGAAGCGGAACCATCGGGTGCAATGACTGCGTTCTCTGCAGACTCAATTGGGGCTGCAAAGAAGGAAGTTGACGAAATACTTGAAAAAGGCTACAAGGACTCAATGACTGTTGAAGCGGCAATCGACTTAGCGGTTGGTGCACTTCGAAAGACCCATGAGGAAAAGCTTTTACCTGAAAACGTTGAGATTTCCTACTGCGACATGAAGACAAAGAAATTTGTTGAATTGTCAGACAAGGAAATTGCAAAGTATTTGAAATAATTTTATTATTATTTTCTCTTTCTTAATTATGTTTTAGAAATAAGTAATCAACTTAACCAATTTTGTAACTACAGTTACATTTTTATTCCTCAAGGTATTTTTCAAAGCATGCAAATTATCTACTTATACGACCTCAAGTCAAAGGGGAAAAAACCATTTGCACGCCTTAAACGCTCATTCTATTACCATTTCCACCGCCTTGAGATCGCCCAGTTCGTACTCAAGACCAAATCAGCACTTGCCGTGCCTTTGGAAAAGGAAAAACGGGTGAACGCATTCTTCAAATTATTCAAGGGAAAAGTAGTTGTGTACAAAATATACACGGAAAAAATAGAGGAATTTTAAAAATCAGTAAAAGTCTTTGTATGCCTTTGAAAGGTCAACCTTGCCAATGCTTCGATGTGCAGGAACACCTTTTGCGTATTGGGGTAACGCACTCTCATACGTTGGACGATCCTCCTGGTAGAATACGCCGATGGGGCATTTCTCGTAATTTGAATTCAATTCTTCAAATGCCTTTTCCATGGCAGCCATCTTGTTGGTTGCATCGTGCCCTGCTTCCTGCAACTTGTAGACGCGCTTGGTCCAAAACTCATAGGTATTAATTGGATTAAACGAAACACAGGGCTGGAACACATCAACAAACGAGAATCCCTTGTGCTTGACTGCCGCAACGAGCGTGTCCTTCATGTGCTTTGCATCGCCCGCAAAGGTGCGTGCAACAAAGGAAGCCCCTCCAACAATTGCGTTTGCAATCGGGTTAAACGGACTCTCAATAAGGCCATGTGGCGTAGATTTAGTCTTCATTCCTTTTTGTGAAGTGGGAGATGCCTGACCCGTAGTAAGGCCATAAATCGAATTATTGTACACAACATACGTCATATCGTAATTTCTTCGCATAATGTGAACGAAATGCTGCGCGCCGATTCCGTAACCATCACCGTCACCGCCTACTGCAAGAACGGTAAGGTTCGGGTTTGCAAGCTTAATGCCGCTGGCTAATGGAAGCACACGCCCGTGCAATCCTTCGTATCCGTAGGTATTAAGGTAATGCGGCGTCTTTCCTGAACATCCGATTCCTGACGCAACAACGATGTTGTGAGGTTCAATGTTCAATTCAGCCAAAGCCATCTTAAGACCCATGACAATACCAAAATCCCCGCAACCGGGGCACCACTGGGACTTTTCCTTTGTTGAAACCTGTGCAATTGTAACCATGCAAATCACTAAAAGATACTTCGATTGTCAGAAGTACGATTTATAATAGTACTGGAAACCATCACGACAAAAAACGAACCATCATTCAATGATACCGCCGGAAGAAGAAACGGTAACGTTTCGAATTATACGTTTACCATTATAGAAAATCTCAAGAACCGCGTCTCCAACCGGGATCTTCCCAAAGTCCGCAAGCCCCGAGTACCAGTAAAGCGGATGAAGCGTAATGGGGCCATAATTCAAACGAACAAGATCTGACTGACTTGAGGGTACGAGAACGGACGAACTTGTTGATTCAAGCCATCCGTTTGAACCTCCTGTAATAAAGACGGGAATGATGCGTGTAAGATTCTCTGAACGAACACGGCCCACAAGCGAATAAGTTCCCGCCTGAACGGGCGAAAGGGAAAATGCGCCGTTTGGTTGTGCGATAGTTGAATGAAGCAACACGCCTTGTGAATAAAGCGAAATGTTTGCCCCTGGCGTTACCACACCGTTTAGCACAAACGGTTTTGAAAATGAAAAATACATGCTTTGAACAGGCTCAACGGAAACAGTCGCAAGGATACGCTGACCGCGATCATCCTCAAGAAGAACATGAGAATGTGGCGGTGCGCTCACCTCAAATGAACCGTTTGAAAATTCATGCGTTGAAATGACCGAATAATTGTCAAGATGATTTGGGTCAGGTGAAAATACAGTGAGAACAACGTGTGGAATGGATGAATTATGATAATCAATAGTACCACGTACGGTTACCTTTTCAGGAACGCCTATTTTTTGAGGTGTTGCAATGCAGCCAAATGCAAGAAGGAGCGCAACGGCAAGGAAAATAGCAGATCTCATGCGTACCATACGTTAAAAAACATTTTAAACAATCACAATACATGGCAGCCCCATCTTTTTCAATGAAAAGCGCACGAATAACAAAAATAACCCCTGAAAACTACCGTGTAAAAACATTCGAAGTATCATACGATTTCAAAGCAAAACCCGGACAATTTGCCATGCTGTGGATTCCAGGAATTGGCGAAAAGCCAATGAGCATCGGCGCATCAAACCCCATACGATTCTCAATTGCAGATGTGGGGCCCTTTAGCCATGCAATGCATTCGCTTTCAGTAGGAAGCCTCCTTTCGTTTCGTGGACCATTAGGAACTGCATTCACGCTTGAAAAAAAATCAAAAAGCATCTGTGTAGTCGGCGGAGGTTACGGAGTCGTTCCATTGCATTTCCTTGCAGAAGAAGCCCGGGACCAAAAAATAAAAGTAACTGCAATAATTGGTGCACGAACCGAGAAAGACATTATTTATGAGCACTATTTTGAACAGGATGGCTGCGAAGTTCACGTGTCAACGGATGACGGTTCAAAAGGATTCAAGGGAACATCAGTTGCATTATTTGAAAAACTCCTTACGACTCACAAATTCGACGCCGTATACACGTGTGGCCCCGAACGGATGATGCATGCACTTGCGCTCGTATGCAAGGAAAAGAAAATCCCGATCCAAGTCTCCGTTGAACGATACATGAAATGCGGAATAGGCATTTGCGGCTCCTGCGACTGTTCAGGGAAAACGTTGTGCACTGAAGGTCCTATTATGAGCGGTGAAGAAGCACTTTCGCTACCTGATTTTGGCCACGTGCACCGGGACTCAACAGGACGGAAAAAATAAGAAAATAAAAATTAAATCTTCTGAAGAACGATATATCCTCCAATCATCCCTAGCATAACAAGCGACAAGCAACAGCCAAAGCCAAAAAAGTACAAGATGTTGTCGCCTGGTGAAGAAAGGACTTTGACAAGACCATCAACTGCTGAAGGACCTTGTGTAGTTCCCTCAGAAACCGATGAATTCGCAGGAACAACGACGGGGGACACAGGTTGGGGTGAACCTCCTTGAGCAGGAGGAGTATTTTGAACAGGTGGAGGTTGCGGATTGTTTTGTGCCGGAGGAGGGTTGTTTTGTACCGGCTGCTGTGGTTGCGCAGGTGCGGCAGGTTGGGGGGGAGGATAAATTTGTAATTTCTTATATACGACCGTTTCTGGCGCATTTTCGGTGAGGGTAATGTTCATCGTTGATTTGCGTTGATTATACGTATGATCCGGATCCTGCGCGGTGCCCCCTATATAATAAGAAATGTTAAGGGAAAAATGCTGTGTCTTTGCGGCGTTTGGCGCCTTCTTCTTTATCGTAAGAGTTGTAGGTTTTGAAGAAAGATCAAAAGGCTTAAGGCCTTCATATGCCTTCTGAATGCCTGCCGCTGGAGGATCTTCAGGATAAATAAACACGGCCCCTTCCCCGCGTTCATCTGAAGAAACGTTGTACAAAAGATGAAACGTAATAGTATATTCCTGCCCGGGACGAACTTGCTCAGGGTAGGAAACATCCGCAATGTGTACATTGCCAACTGAAAATCCAATAGAGATGCACAGAAGTGCAACAAGAACAAAAATGATCTGTTTCATGCAGTGGCTAATCACCAAGTTCTTTTAAATTTATTGATTAACAACTGCCAAAAATGCGTCATGCAAGATGAACTCTCCAAAACTTAACACACAATATAGCAAGCAACGAAAGAATACATGAATACGCAAAAACTCCTGCTGCAAACGCAGGATCGATAAGATTGTAAAGCACAACTTTTGCTGAGGCCTGCACTGCAACGGAAAGAGGAAGCGCTTGGCCAATAAGGCCTATAAACGGAGGCATGAACTCATAGGGGAAAAACATGCCTGAAAGGAACAAAAGGGGCATCCCTATGACGAGACTTACCAGGAATGCACTCGATTCGGAATCCATAATCCAGCCGATGATAATTCCAAGGGCACTATATGTTATAACCGAAAGCGCACCTACGACCAAAAGGAAAAAAATTGATGACGAATCAAGAAGGGCCGGCTCAATACTTGCTGAAGTGACTAAAAGAAGAATGAATGGAAGCAGCATAATGATTGAGAAGCTCATGACTTTTACAAGAACATATTCCAGTTTTGAAAGGTGCGAAACAAAAAGCCGCGTAAGCGTGCCGTTCTGTTTTTCACGCACAATACGAGTTGAGGTTATGAACAATGCGATAAAGAGCGTAATGACCTGGACTAATCCTGGAAGAAGAACGTAAAAATATGATCTTCCTTCAAAAAACCGATGGGGTTCGATGGACAACGGAACGACGCTTGCACGCGGATCACGTTCAGTAATCATGCGTATGCTTTCCTTACTTTGAATGGCAAGCGCACGTATCGTCTGCGACTCCTCGACTACGTTTGCAATAGTGCGTTGCGATGAACTAAGGGTCTCAAGGGTCTGGCCTTTTGTCGTTGCAAGAACATCTGCAAGATTGAACAAATAATCAATACGTGATTGCGCGATACCGACTCCTGCGCGAGAAGAATTTATTTTTGAAATAAATTCTGAGATAGTTGCATTCGTTTTTGCAAGCTCATTTTGGGCCATCTCGATTTGGGAATAACGAGTATTGATTACGATAAGTTGTGCATTCACCTGCGATTCGATAGGTGCAAGCGAAGGGCACGGGACATTAAGAGGATTTTGTATGCAGCCAAATACTGCTTGAGTTGCAAGGATAGTGTTGTGCGTAGTTGTAAGGCCTTCCTTTGCAGTTGCAAGATCGGATTTTGTTGAATTGAGGATTTGGTCATATTCAACAAACCGTGACTGAATAGAATCAAGCTGCATTGAGGCATTCGCAAGCTCTGCATCTGCATGTGAAATGCTCTGGTTTGCTTCGGAGATGGTTCGAATGAACGAATCAGTATCAATAGACTCAAGCCGCGCCTTGCTCTGTGAAAGCTCCGCATCAATGTCTTTTGCGTTGATTGTGGCATTGTCAATTTTTGCGATAATTTCATCAAGCCTGCCCGATGCCTTTAAAAGATCACCAAAAACCGTTGAAACAAACCTCACGCCGATTTCCTCACCTGTTTGGGCAATAACGGCACGGATAATGGTTTCGGCACTTGATGCCACTTGCACATTTGAGTTGTCAAGATACACCGAAATGATCGCTTGGCGGCCATGGGCAAGGGAAGAGGAAAACCCCTTATTGATAACTATCCCTGCCGTATGTTTACCAATACGAACATCTTCAACAAGTGAATCGGGGCAGCCAAATGAATACTCAAAAACATGGGAAACGTTCCTGAAAAAACCTGCGAATTCAATTGATTCAACTGAATTGTCAAGGTCGCAAATGCCTATGTATGCAAGCGCAGGCTTCTCATTAAGCGGCCTGCCGAATACAAGGCTTAACGTAAGAAGGATAAGAATGGGCACAATGCAAAGAAGAACCAAGGATCTTCCATCACGAATTATGGACTTTGCGTCTTTTGAAAATTCGCCAAGGAAAAGGTACAGCGGCCTAAGCAAGGAACGTTTGTTATCCATCCTTCTTCACCTCGTTTGAAGAGAGCGTTGCGCCCGTAAGGCGTATGAAAACGTCTTCCAGGCTGGGGCGCGAAACGCTGCATTCAATGATATGCTCATTTGCCTTTTTGCAAAGTGAATAGACTTTTGACAACTCAAACGACTCGCCCTTAAGCTCGGCTATGAACCCTCCGGATTCAGTCGCATGAACTGCTTGAATCCCGTCGATTTGATTAAGTCCCGGTTCAAGCAAAGAAGATGTGCCCGGTACGCTTCTTAGGCGCATCATCTGTGCGCCTGCTTTTTCTTTTAACGAATCGGGAGTCCCAAACGCAATGAGAAGCCCCTTATTGATGAATGCAAGATGTGAGCAACTTTCCGCCTCTTCAAGATAATGCGTTGTAAGAATGACCGTGATATTTTCCTTTTGCACAAGCGAACGAATGAGATTCCAAAGCATCACGCGAGTAACAGGGTCTAGGCCAACAGTCGGCTCATCAAGGATAAGAATGGAAGGATGATGCATAAGTGCGCATGCGATATTAAGCCGTCGTTTCATGCCTCCTGACAAAAACCTGCCTTGGGTATTTTTCTTATCTGCAAGGTCCATACGCTCAAGAAGGTCATGCGCATGTTTTGCCGCACGTGAAGGCGAAATGCCGTAGATGGAAGCAAAATACATCAAATTTTCAAAACAGGTAAGCATTTCCTGAAAACTGTATTCCTGCGGCACCAAACCGATTTTTGAACGGCTTTCGTGTGACGGAGGTTCACCGAACAAACGGATGGCTCCTCCATCCAATTGTTCAAGCCCGCAAATAATCCGGATAAGGGTTGATTTGCCTGCACCGTTTGGCCCCAAAAGGCCAACGAATGCGCCCTTTTCAATTGACAAAGAAAATCCTGCTAACGTAACCTTGCCAGGGTAATTCTTGACCACCTTGTCAAGCTCAATGATCATTTCACGTTCGTTGTGCATGGGCATACTAAAAGAGTACAAGGTAAACGTATAAAAAGCACTTTGGAGGTAATAGAATATGGCATCACGTTTTCAAGATCAACCTGAGGCAGTAAAGGAAGAGGAAGAACAAAGAAAATTAGGTGGACTGAAGATAACAAAAATAGTTGATAAACCTCCTGTTGCGGCAAAGGAAGTAAAACCTGAAATAGAACAATCCATTAAAAATGCCGCAAAGGTCATGGGCAGCGTAAATTCAATGCTTAGGGGATACCTTGAACCGTCATGCGAACTTGCCATTGCACTCAAAAATGCTTCAGATGTCTCAAAAATAAAAGATGCCAAATATACTGAAGGAAAAGAAACATATTCAGTTGAAGTGGCCCTTTCAGGAAGACCTCTCATCGTAACTGTTGAAATCAAAGGAGAAAGCGTATATGCTGCAGTAAGCAACAAACAGGGTGAAATACTTGGGTATTTCCAACAAGATGGAAGAACAATTACGGTTGATGGTACGGGTGCAAAACTCAACCAAAAATTAATTCAAAAATAACGTTCGTGTGATCATTATGTCAAACGCCAAGAAGAATGCAGCAGCAAAAGCACTCGAGTACGTGAAGAAAGGCATGACTCTTGGCCTTGGAAGCGGAAGTACGGTAAAGGAATTCGTAAAACTTTTATGCGAAAAAAACGCTAAGGAGCCCCTTGGGCTCAAATGTGTCTGCACTTCATACGATACGCGCATGCAAGCCATTGCCGGCGGCCTTGAGGTGTTTGAGCTTGACCAGGTTGACGAGGTCGAATTGGCAGTTGATGGTGCTGACGTTGCAACCAAAGGCGGCTTACTTAAAGGCGGCGGCTCCGCAATGCTTCGTGAAAAAATCATAGGTTACGCTGCAAAAAAATTCATCATCATAGTTGATGAATCAAAAGTAAAAGAAAAATTATCCGGAACCGTATTCATCGAAGTGCTTCCGTTTGCATACCCCTTGGTACTCAAGAAATTACCAAAAGACACACGAAACATCCGGCTTAAATTATCATCAGAAAAACTCGGGCCTCTTATTACGGATAATGGAGGGCTAGTCATTGCATGCGAGCTCGATATTCGAAATGCTGAGAATGCAGAAACCTCGTTCAACTCGATCCCGGGAACGTTTGCAAACGGCATTTTCCACAAGTTTGATGAAATAATCGTGGGGAACGAAAAAGGCGCCTACGTACTTGAATGATTTTCAAGCTTTGCTTCCCACGCCTGGTTTTGAATAAAAACAATGAGGACGCCAAGTGTTGCCCCTGCAAGGATAAATGAAGGCGTAAGAACGCACAAAAGTGCAAGAAATATGCATAATCCAAACGCGTCTGCCTTTGCGCGCTCGTACAAATGATGCTTTCCCTTCCTGATGACTCCTTGAATATCCTCAGGATATTTGATGAGTGAGCGGAACACGAAGATATTTCGTAAATGCCTATAATTCATAAACCCGAATATTCCGACAAAGACCCCAAGCAAAAGAACGAAAATCCAAGGAACACTAAGAATGCGTGAAAATTCAAACGCAAAGAAAAGAAATCCAAGCACCAAAAGAACTGAAAGCGCATGACGCATGGAATACCGGTGCGTTTTGATGGCATTCCTAAAGAAGGGATTGAGCTCATAACTTTCTATTTTTATGTGGTTCATGCACGATTTCTCATAAAAGGAAAACCCAACAAGCGTAAGCGCATAATCAAAAAGCATGAGTGCGCCAACAAGAAGCATTCCCAAAGCAACGTCGTACATCACCTTTCTTTCAGCATGCAGGTTCTAAAGGCTTACCCAAACGCTCATAAAACCTGGCACGAAAAGAAATGCATGGATGTTTGCGACGAAGCACGGACACTCTTAAGGGAGCCCTGGGGAAACATTATTACGGATGCGCGGGCACTTTCAAAATCCGCACGCATCATTGCTATAGGGGACGCATGCACGGTGCACCTTCTCAAGGCAAAAATTACCCCCTATCTTGCAATATTTGACCTAAAAACCGAACGAGCACCGGTTGATGATGAAGTGCAAAAAACCCTTAATGAAAAATATCCTCATCCGCGGGTGTATGAGAATTATCCTGGCACCCTCTCAGACAAAATTCTTCTTGATGCACCAAAAATTATGGAAACAGGAGGCTCAATAAAAATAATCGGCGAAGAGGACATTACGGCACTTGCGTTCATGCAATTTTTGGACAAAAAAACAATCCTTGTGTACGGCCAACCGGGAAAAGGAATGGTAGTAGTTGAAGGAAATAATACGACAAAAAAAAGACTTGAACTTTTTATGAAATTATGCAAAAAGGGATAAAAAAATTAATCAGAACCCTTGGTGAGGAAAAACATCGCCGCAAAGAGTGCGAAGAAAAGGACAATTCCTATACCAATAAGTGACATGAGATCTAAGTCAGGAGGGAGATAATCCCTAAACGACGTCACGAAAAAATAGGAAACGGCTGCGGCAACAACCGCAAGCACCGCTCGCAATGGCCCTTTTCCCATACGCTTTACATCTCTTTTCCGACAGTGGTTCCTTTTGTTACGACAACGACATCGTCAACGGATTTTACGCTCTTGTATACGATGCTCTTTTCGCGTAATGCCTTGCGTGCGTCATCTTTTCCGGAAGGAAGGGATTCGATCAAAATACGTGCAACTTCTCCTGATTCAAGATCAACGATAAAGTCTTGTGCGTTTCCGACGAATTTTCCACCGTCAGTTAGAATATCCATTCCATACATCTTTGAAAGTCGTGTTGTCATGCGCTCACTTCCACGTTTGAATCGTGGCACATGAATTTGGAGCGTCAGATTAAAAAACCATCTTGTCGTTCCAAGGTAAGGTTTTTTTAATCCCTCAGACAAACTTCAAGCTCCATTAAAAAACCATCATACGGGCAACAAGAAGGTATAAAAGCCTCTTTGGAAAATACTGGAAGTGCGGGGATATTATGCCGACATTCGATCAAATTCTTTCAAAACAATCCATATTCAAGGACGTATCAATACTTTCACCTCACTATATCCCAACGACGTTGCCCTACCGCGAGGCACAAATAAACGAAATACGTTCCGTTGTCTCACCCGCCCTTTTAGGAAAAAAGCCGCGCAATCTCTTTGTGTACGGCAAAACAGGAACGGGAAAAACGTCAAGCGTCAAAAACGTGCTTGAAGATTTCAACGCACGCATCACCAAGGGGAAAATGTTCTACGTAAACTGCAGAATATACAACTCACGCTATAGAATCTTGCAGCGCGTGCTCAAGGAATTTATCCCTGAGCTTGAGAAAAGCGGATTTGGACTTACGTTTTTGTATGAAAAACTGATTGAGCTGATTTCTTCAGGATACCAGATGCTTATTGTGCTTGATGAAATAGACATGACTAAGGACCTTGATGAGCTTATCTACACGCTCACACGTATCAACGATGAAGTAAGGAATTCAGGCGGCGTTACCATAATCGGGGTTTCAAACAAGCTTTCATTCAAGGATGCGCTTGACCCGCGTTCAAAATCGTCTTTATATGAAACGGAAATGGTGTTCCCACCTTATACTTCTGAGCAATTGCAGAAAATCCTTGAGCAACGCGCAAACCAGGCATTTGCACCTCATACGGTGGAAGCAGGCGCTATTAATTTATGCGCGGCAATCACGGCACAGGAATGCGGGGATGCACGTTATGCGCTTAAATTATTCATGAAAGCAGGCGAGATTGCGGAACAAACCAATAAGAAAACAATAACCGATTCCGAAGTGGAAGCGGCACGAAAACGCGTCGAGTACGACCTTGCAAACGAGACAATTGCAACGTTGCCTGAGAACCACCAGCTCGTATTGTATGCAATAGCGAACCTATCGGCAAACGGCGGAAAATACTCCCGCCTTGACGGAGTTGAGGAAGGGTTTCTGTTTTCAGGAGAAACTTATGATGAGTACGAGATGACTTGCAAAAAAACCCGTAAAAAAGCACGTTCTTTACGTTGGTTCAAGGAATACTTAAATGACCTTGAAATGCTTGGACTTATAACAACAAAACCGTCTTCCGTCGGCGTACGGGGGCATACGACTTTAATCAGGCTTGGCCATTCAGCACCAGATATTCTTTCAATCACCGGGAAAAATATGGGAATAGAACCCAACGTTAAACGGGACAAGTGACGGATAGGGGTACGTTAGAAAGTTGGAAAAAATAGAAAGCTATGGGTAGCCTTTAAAAAGGTTATGTCACTCAATTAAAACATTATGATAGCGGGGAATTGAGGATAATTCCTTAATTCCAGCACAGGTGCCTTGCTTTTTCTTGATGTATTTCTGGGGTTTGAGCTTCAGCTGTGCTCAAGGAAAAAAAAGGGCACAATAAAACTGACAGAGAGAGGCGTATGTATGGCAAATGGAACATTAGTTCATGCAAAAGAATACCCAAATGGCGTAGCTGCATTGTATCGAAACGGAAGCGGAATCAGACGCGGTCGGTTCGGAACTGAAGCGACACAATTCGGACTATTACCTGAGCAAATTCCAGAAGCAACTTATCCTGCAAAACTTGAAGCTTTCCTTGGACATATTGGTCAAACACACCCCTGGTGGCCGAAAATAGTAAAAAATACCTGGCCCGATGCATCTGTTCAACCGCTTTCTATTGAAGAATCAATTGCCGCCCTTGAACACGGATTTGAAGGATATCTTAAACGAAATGGCGCGCCCAGTCATCTTGTCGGCATGTCACTTCGACGCGTTGCAGGCCAAGTAGTTGACCTTAATGACCCTATCATGAGATTATCAATTATCAATGATTTAAACAGAACTCTTGTCGGTGGAGCATATATTATTTTGGGTCATGCGGGATGCGGAGCAGTCAAGGCACGTCTTGCCGAACTAGACGATCACCAGGCACTTGCACATGAACATTCAAGCGTAAGAAGACTTGTACGTGGAATAACGCGAAATATTCGAAGACAAACGCCCAGTTCTGCAGAATGGGCAAATGCACAAGATCAAGCCGTAAGACTCCTTCATAACAATGAAATATATGAGATAATCAAAAGAAAAAAGATTACGGTCATTTATGCAGTTGCACCGACGGAAAGCACCTTGGTCTTCAACGTAGTTCATGGTCCTGTAGAAAAAGACGACATACCTGAAAAATTCCCTCAATTAAGACAACTCATGCTACAACTTGAAAAAGCACTTGCGACGGCACGTGCCGAGGATAAAAAATTAAGGCATGCTGCCCACGTAATAAGTATCTCAAAACCAATGGATATGTATCGAGTCCTAAATCCTTCACAAGCACTTTTGATGGACAATTCAGAAGGATATCTTTCAGTGACGGGAATATGCTGCGTGGATGCACGTCTACGACCAAATACTCCTGACAGCGCATATTATCTTTTCAGAGCACACTTGGGCGAAATTTTCGGTGCGACAGTTACCCAAACAGGAGAAAACACATTTCGCATGAGCGGCCCCGTACTTGGTTCAGTTGCATATGCGCTTGGACACGTAACCGGCGTAAATATCCTTGCACATGAGGGAACAACTGGAAACGGACACATCGTCGCACTTGCAAGTTCAATGCAAAGAGCCCAACAGATACACGATGGGATAACCCACCACGAAGTCATTCAGCAAGCATTACAGGCGGGCGGGTCAATAACCCTTATTTCATTCGATGGAAACAAACTAAGCATTCAAAATGAAAAAATAGGATACGAAAAAACGATTACAAGATAATCAGTAGCAAATCTCCCCTAACTTCTTTTTCTTTGCAGCGTCTTTTAATTCGCGCGCGATTCTTCGCCCCATACTCATTGACTCGTCATAATAGAACGTAGAATAAGGCGAGCCGCGAATGAACATGTTTGTTCCTGCAACGATACGTGCGGACACTTCAAACGCAAATATTTCAAGATCCTCAGTAATGATCGTTTCAATGCAGTAGGGTCCGAAAATGCCACCAAATAACTTGAACGAAGTTTCACTCACCTTTTCTGCCATTTCCATATATTCATGTAAAAGCGATTCACGAAGAACCAACGGAGTGTTCCCCACAACCGTAAACGTCATTTTTGTCGGCACACCTGCAGAAACCGCACGTGCAATTTCATCTGCTGAAGATTCAACACGCGTGTCAACGCCCATCAATTCCAAATTTCCATGCTTTGTTTTATAACCTATATTTGAGATTGGTGAAAAGAAATAATGAGGATATGCTCGTACGCCAACGATGAATTCCTGAATAAGGCATTCTCTTTTTCCAACTGTTTGATGGAATTCTTCTTCACTTTTAACAATAGTATATCCGTGCCCACCTTTTGCTCCAGGAAATTTAACCAGTACGGGACCATCGATTTGTGAAGGCTTGTACGACTTTGGCGTCTTCAACCCTGATTTTGAAAGCCATTCAAGCATCTTCTCGCGTGATCGTTCCCATTCAAGAGACCTACGATTTCCATAAATAGGAACGGGCATCGAATCAACTTTTTCACCCAAATATTCAACAAACGAACCATGAGGGATGATGATTGCGTTTTTCTCAAGCAATTGTTCAGTATCAAACATTTCACGATACGAATCAACAACGATAAACTCGTCCGGCTTGCCGTAAGGGAACGACTCGTAAAGCTTTTTCTTTTCTTTAGTAACTATTCCAATAGTGTGCAACCCTTCCTCACGTGCGCCCTTGAAAATCTGTAAAGAAGAATGTGAACAAATAGTTGCTACTGAAATATCCGAATAATCTGATAAAAGTGACTTTATCTTTTCCTGAGAATATACCATAGCACATTGTAGATTTATATTCTTTTAAATCTATTGATGAGGTTACGTATAACGTCTTTTTCCCTTCACCGGCTTTGGCTCCTCAAAGAGAGGTTCCTCTTTTTTCAAAGGAGTGACAAACGGCAACGCACCAACACCATAAACGCCTATGAAATAATAGGTGCTGCCAAACAGGACAAGAATAACTAAGAATAACAACACTCCAGGAACATCAAACTCTTCCGACTTAATTACAAGAGGTGCGGGAGCGTCTGCAAGTTCATTAAGATTAAAGGTTGCCTTACTGCCCTCAATAGATGCATTATAGCCCCCTGCAATTGCGCTTTGGATTGCGCCTGGCAAAACAACGGCGTAAAAGAGCTGGTACCCGTCACCATAGCGCTTAAGGATGCTTTTTGCAACCTTTTTATTGGTAAGCGGAATATCGTCCTTAAGCCGATCCTCACTGAAGCCGAAGGAAGATTCAGGAATTGAGCGGATAGTAACCTCGTATTTCACAAACGGAAAAGACGAATGCTGCTTGAACGCATAAAACGAGCCGTAATCAAAAGTGCGAATTCTATTTGCTGACAAATCCCCTGTTTTTTCACATTCAATGCCTGCATTTATAGAACGTGCGCATGCAACCTCCATTTCATAGGAAATGTTCTCACGAATTTCCTCCTCGGTTTTTCCAAGGTTTGTTGAAACGGATTGCACAAGGCCCGTTGCGTCAGTTGATTGAATCACCGTACTTGTACCATCACGTTCAAACGTTTGCGTATACGTTCTTGAAACACAACCAAAAGATAAGATAAGGGCAAGAATGAGGATACAGAAGAATATTCTTCGCATAAATTGCTAACCAAAAGGAGGTTTTTATAGGTTTGTCTATTTTGGAAGACGTATAAATGATTTGAAATAAGTACATCTGAAATTAAAAAAAGAAGTAAAAAAAGAATTATTTCATCATAAACTTCTCAATCTTGTCCAAAGCAGTATTGAGCGTTGGAAGGTCGGTGAGGAACACCAACCTAAAGTACTGACCCGGAAGCGTTGAAGTAAACCCGCCGCCTGGAACAACGACTACGCCTTCCTTAAGCAGCTCACGCACAAACGTCCAATCATCCTTGTATTTCTTGTTTGTGATTTCTATAAATGAGTAGAACGCACCTTTGGGCGACGGAAGGCGCAAACCATCAATTGCATTCACACGCTTAACCAATAAATCTCGTCGTTCCTTCAAATCGTGGTTCAGTTTCTTCAAATGGTCTTTTGGCCCACGTAAAGCTGCAATCATTGCTCGTTGCTGTTCCCAATTAACCGATAAACGCTGGTTGCAAAGCCGTTGCATTGCGTCCTTTACCTTACCCCATCTATCCCCGTGGAATGCTAAGTAACCGACACGTGCACCCGGATACACAAAATTCTTTGACATCGAATTTCCTGAGACTAAAGGAACATCTTTTGCCAGTTCACGCAAATTAACGTAATCTCCATCAAATGTAAGCATTTCATACGCATCATCGGCAACTATTGGAAGGTTGTATTCACCCGCAATATCAACAATTCCCTGTAAAGTTTTTCGTGAGTACACTGCACCAGTCGGATTATTTGGGTTGATAACTACGATAGCTTGAGTAAGTTTGTTGATTCCTTTTCGCATATTCTCAAGATCAGGCTCCCAGTTTGACTGGTCGCATTCATAATATCGTTCTTGCCCCATCATGATGCGCTGCTTGGTAAGATACAAAGGATACGTAGGTGAAGGAAGAAGGAAATTTCTTCCTGGCTCCAACACTGCCTGATAAAAGAAATCAAGACCTTCGGAAAGCCCTGCGGTAACGAATACGTCTTCGGGGGCAACACGCTCGTACTTTGCAATTTCCTGCCTTAATTCAGGGTCTCCTTCTGAAGGAGCGTAGCCTGCATAATTATGACGCGCCGCATCAATGACCGCCTCCTTGATATGTTGAGGAGGTAAAAACCCGTAAGGTGCAGGATCGCCAATGTTAAGATAAATCATTTTCGTCCCGGATTTCTCAATACGTTTTGCTTCCTGAACGATGTCACGAATCGGGTAGCTTACCAAGTCTGAGCGTTTTGAGGGTTCGATTTGAGTCATAAAGGTTCACCTGCTTTAAGGATAAAGAGGAGGTACAAGAACGGATTTATAAGTATTTGGAAAAAGAAAAGAAAAATACGATAAAAAACGAAGTTGCTGTTTAATACGTAAATGAACGAAGGCATCTCATTACTTTTGCAAGATCACTGTCTTGTTTTAACGTATTAATTGCAAGAAAAACTGCATGCTCAAGTTTTGACTCTGATCCGCTAAGAGCTGGAACTAACCCCGGATCAAGAAGATTAATATCTGCATTTTTTCCTTTTGCGAAATTAATTTCGTTTCTAAATTGTCGTATAGCTTCAAGAAGAACAATATTTCCTGAAGTACTAACTGGAACTAAGCTTGGAACTCGTGCAAGTTGACTTGCTATTTCAAATACGCGATCAACAATTGCAATCGGATCAGAAAGCATACGTGGAAGACATGAGTGAAGAGCATTTTCTTCATCAGTATCTCTTTTTATTACCCCTGGAAATGCTACTTCTAAAATACCGAAAAGTTCAGGAGTTAATCCTGGTACACGAATATGCGAAAGACCTAATGAAATAGTTTGCTTTACTTCGCGCCCATAAGCTATTCCTAAGGTAAATAAAAAATCTGAAGAAGTTGGTTGATATGACAATATTGTATCAGTACCTTCTTTAGGAGAAAGTCGACTACTTGCAGCAGTAGCAAAGTCTTCCTTAAATTTTGTCCATTGATCTTGAGTAACGCCTCTATTCCTAAATCCTATTTGTTTTTGTGCTCGTGCCATGACAATAAAATATGTGAGAAAAAATTTAAAAAAGAGTATGGAACGCTCCAAAAATTCCTTGATCAATCATAGTAACTCGACAATTATTGACTCTTAAGAAAGAGTTTTATGTATACGTACACTCCTGCAAGATACCCAAGATATGCGATGATCCGTATGAGCGAAGGATCACCATCATACCCGAATAACGCCTTTGCCATCGAGCCAACAATTCCTTTCTCATGCAACAAAGGATACGAGCCATCTGCGTTGAGAGGAGGATTAATGTTCCACACATGATCAATAAGCTTTGGCACAAACCCTGCCTCCGAAAGCTCATGCACTCCGTATGAAAAAAGACCTGCCGCGATGATGATAAGAAAAACAGTGGTGACCTTAAAGAAGATCGCAAGGTCAAATTTCTTTGCCTGCTCAAAAATCATGTATCCTACGATAATTGCTCCCACAAGCCCAAGAAGCCCGCCGACAAATGAAACACTCCCAGTAGTAATGCTTATTCCAGCCATAAAAAGCACTGCCTCAATTCCTTCCCGAAAAACGGCAGTGAACGAAAGTAAAAAAAGCGCAGATCCCTTATGAGTATCGAGTGCTCCCTTAACATTATTCCTAATTTCATGTGCAATATTCTTGTGCGCGACCATCCACAGGATAAACCAGGTAAGGAAAGCCGTTGCAAAAATCATGAAAACCCCTTCAAACACTTCCTCGTGCGCCTCAAATCCTCCTTGAACAAAAGAAAACCCGTATGCTACAATGACGGATGCGATAAGGGCAGTTGCAACTCCTAAATACACGTGCTTTTCATAAGCTTCGTTTTTGGTCTTATGAAGGTAGGCAATCATAATTCCTACAATAAGTGAAGCTTCAATTGCTTCACGAAACATGATGATGAATTCTGCAAGCATGATAACACCGACATTATTGAAAGCTGTTGGGCATATTTATTATCAACCCTAACATATTTAGGCATGCCTAACATTATGTGATTAGGCTTATTAAGGGTGGTGCCCATCACCATTCCATGTTCGATATGTTTGAAGACAAGCTGAAAAAAGCAAAAGAACTTGTCAACCAGGCTTCGGCGTTTTATGACAAAAAAGACAATGAACGCGCAAAAGAACTCTATTCGCAAGCGTTAGATATCTTTTCTCAAGTTCGAAGTACCAACCCAAAAGACCCCTATTTTGGAAATGATGGTGTCTTATCTGCAATATATCACGACCGAGGCTGTGCGTATTTTTATATCGGCAATCTCGATTTGGCAGTGAATGATTTGTCCCACTCCATTGCGCTCAATAAAAAAAATACGGGATCCTATGTAATGCGCTCTCGCGCGTACGTAAAGCTTGGAAAAATAGACCTTGCAAAAAAAGACCTCGAATCTGCATTGGAAGTGGCGCCTCTTGACAGCGACGCGCTCCATGACTTTGGCCTTTTATATCACAATCATCTTAAGGAGTATTCAAAAGCAGCAGAATATTACACAAAGGTAGCTCAACTAGAAAAATCGCCGCTTCGATACATCGCGTATTTCAATAGGGGGCTCATACGCTATTACTACCAAAAAAACCAAGGCGAAGCGTTTGAAGATTTCAAAAAGGCCATTGAACTTCGGGACACGTATGCACGGGCACATGATATGCTTGGATTATGCTACCAAAACCAGGGAGACACGGAAAAGGCAATACACCACTACGAACGTGCCGTAACGCTTGATCCTAATTTGAGGGAAGCGCAAAAAGCGCTTGAAAACCTCAAAGAAGAAAGCAAAAAAATGGTTGTAAAAGGAGAAGTTTCAACTACGGACTTCACCGCAATCGCAGGAATGGACGAACTCAAGAAAAAACTGCAAATTAAAGTTCTTGAACCGCTTAAAAATCCTGAACTTGCAAAAAAATTCAAACAACAAATCGCAGGGGGACTTATCCTCTACGGGCCTCCGGGTTGCGGAAAAACATACATCATCCGCGCACTTGCAGGGGAAGCAAAAATGAAGCTCTTTATTGCAAAAGTAAGCGACATCCTCGATAAGTGGGTAGGCAACAGCGAAAAAAACCTCCACATGTTGTTTGAACAGGCACGAAAGGAAAAACCTTCAATCATATTCATGGATGAGCTTGACGGCCTTGGTTGGAGACGAAGCCAGGAGGACCATTCGTGGGAACGAAATTTCATTTCGCAGCTTTTGGTTGAACTTGACAATGGCGACGGTAAAAACAATGGAATCATAATCCTTGGTGCAACCAACGCACCCTGGTTTTTGGACGCTGCCCTTAAACGAAGCGGACGCTTTGGGACAACTATATACGTTCCTGCACCTGATGAAAAAACGCGGATGCACCTCTTTGAAATGTACACTAAGGACTTGCCGCTTGAACCTAAGCTGCCATACAAGGAATTTGCACGGAAAACACAAGGGTACTCGTGCGCAGACGTCCAAAGCATTTGTGAACGCGCAGCTCAAAAAGCATATGAACGCTCCATTTCTGAAAACAAGGAAAGCGTACTTACGAGGCAAGATATAGAGGATTCAATTTTACAGGAACGCTCAGACATTATTGAATGGTTTGCAAGCCTCCCCCATTCGTTGTCTCTTGACGAAATGAAAACGCTCTACCCTGAACTGTTTGAAGATGTAACAAATATGAAACTGCCTTCGTTCCATTCAAAGGAGAAAAAAGAACAGATGTACGGCTAAAGCTTGCTGCGCTCAAGCTTTTCAACCAAAAGCTGGATGGAACGGTTTGTCTCATCACTTATGTAATGCTCAAGAAGGCACGCGTCTTTATATGCCGTTTTTGATGACACGCCCGCAAGTTCAAAAAGGCGCAAAAATACTTTATACCGTGAATTAAGCACAGATGCGGTTCGAATTCCTTCCTCGGTAAGCGCAACTCCCTCGCGTTTTTGATAATTCACCAGGCCTTTTGAATGAAGCTTTTCAAGCATTTCGACAGTCGTTGATGCTTTTACCGAAAGTGAAGAAGAGATATCCCTGACTCGAACGTATCCCTTTGATTGGAAAATTTCGTAAATAGCGCGCAAATAATTTTCAGCGGTCCGTGAAAGCATAAAAAATATGGTATCACCTTACGTTTAAAAAGTAAGGCATGCCTAAACTAACCATGGATGAGGCGACAAAACTCACGTACCTTGCCGTGTTGTACGAACTTGAAGAAGAAGGCAAAAAACCAGCCCCTACGCTTGAAATTGCAAAACGGCTTTGCGTAAAACCGGCAAGCGTTTCTGAAATGCTTACCAAACTTGCAAAAGAAAAACTTATTGAACACGCCCCTTACAAGGGAACAAGCTTGACTCCCTCAGGAAGAGAACTTGGAATACGCGCAGTACGCCGCGCACGACTCGTAGGAAACTTTTTACACACAAAACTCAACCTCTCAAAAGAGGAAACTATCAAGGAACTTAAAAAAACGCATTTGGGTGACCAAACGGATGTTGAATTGTGCAAGTTCCTCAAACGGCCCACTGAAGATAGCATAACCCATAAACCGATTCCGCATTGCAGCAAAAAAATAAGCTGCGAACAATGCCTCAAATCTTAAAGCGTTCGAGAAAGGATAAGCCCGATCATACGCTTAATTTCCTGCTCTACTTTTTGGTAATCCTTATCTTCAACAACGTCTTTTGCAAAACGGGTGACGAGCCTACGATCGCCATCATCAACAAAAATGGACGTAATGGGCTCGATGCTTTGAGTAGTCATAAGGGGGGCATCAAAAATGTTGCTTGAATCTATTAGCTGTTTAAGCGATGCAACGTCCTCCTTTGAAAACGAATGGTTGTAGTCATGTTCCTCGCCGACCTGATTGCCTTCATCATCACGCTCAAAATTGGTGACAACCAAATGCGCCGCACCCGTATCATAGATGAAAAATGCGATATCGTGCTCGGTATCGAAGAAAACGTATCGTATGAAAAATGCCGTTTCACCTTTTTTCCTGCGATCGATAACTGATAATTGGCCGCCGTATCTTCCGTCTAAATACGTAAAATGATCATCAAGCAAAAGCGAAAGCTCGGTAAGCTGCTCCTCCGTGTAAGGATACCCTTCCTCAAGCTCAGGCAGCTCAAGCGAATGAGGAGCTTGCGTAATTTCCCTTGAAATCCTGTTAAGGAGCGAAAGAAGCTTGGTGCGCTTGCTTTCGCATTCCTTCTTAAGTTCTTCAACAGAGCCTTTTTTTGACATATGATCAGCTTTAAAGATGTAATTGGGGAAATAGCATAAAAACTTACCTTAGAGGGATTGACATGCTTAGCATAGAAGGCAGCAGTGTGGAAAAAAACGGAGAACATATCGCACAGTTTGACCGAAGCGCAATTTACGATGAAACAGGCGGCGTGATTGTAAAAATTCAAGGTGGCTCAATCGTCAACCAGTATGGAACCATGCTTGCCAAAGTAGAAAAGGGCGCAGTCGTTTCATCTTCAGGCCATGAACTTTCGCGCATGGGCACAGTACGCAAGAGTTTCAACAACGCAAACTCACTTTCCGATGATGTTGTTGGGGCATTATGGCTTGTGCTTGTGAAAGGAATGCGCTAGCTTGTTCTTGAAGCCATTGAATCAAGCATTTGCGCGTATTTAACCTCTTCAGCAGATGCAGCACGACATTGTAGTGCATTGGGAGGAAACGAAGATTCCCATGGCTCTTTTGGCTTACGGAATAAGACAAGCCACTCGCCTTTGACATCACCTTCAGCATTTCTATGTCTTTGATAGAATGCAAGGCCTACGGGAACAACGTGCTTGAAATCGCCCTGCCCCCATTCTACGTATTCACGTTCAGCAGGAGGATCTGGTTTTGTTGAAGGTGGGGGTCCCCTTCTTTGAGGTGCAGGCTATGAAGCGGGTTTTTGAGGAGCTGGGGATGCCGACGCTGGACTTGAAGATTGTGGAGAAATTTGTGCTGACGGAACGGACTTCTTTGACGGAGGTGAAGGTCCCATTGCCATAAGTTCCTGTGCTTTTACAGAACTTAATTCAACAAAATGAACGTCTGCATTTGGAATAAACCCTTCCTTGATAACTGTTTCGCCAGTTCCAAGCATACGGCCGCTAAAAAAAGAATACGTTCTTCCACTCGGTTCAAACGCGTCATGAACTACGCCAAAAGGCTCACCTTCACGTGGAGATTCATTTGAACGCCTACATGCAACTTCAGAAGAAACACATACTGCAAAACGAACTTTTTGATCATCAAGATCTGAAAATGCTGCTTCAACCGCGGCAAATGTGGAACCTGCAGGTCTTAATGCATAAACCCTAGAAAAAACAAATTCCTGTCTGGGTGTTTTCCCCAAGTCTCTTCCTTCAAGTGCATTCCGTTGAACGGTTGCTGATGATGCTCGTGATGTTGCGTACATAGTATCCCTCGAATATCTGTCGTTTTGAAAGGATTAACGTGAAATTTTGTTTAAAAAGGAGTGTCACAGAACTGATCCAGTGACTCACGATGCTCGTCACTAGCCAGTTAACTTCTTTGGAAGTTACCGGTCCGCTGATCGTTTCGAGTTCTCAGTCCTGAGTCTTGAGTTATGTAATTTATCCGTCCTTAGGGAAAGAACATACGCTTTAAACCCTTTTTGCCCAAAATAAAAGATACGGAACTGTAAACAGGAAACTGTAAACAGGCTCCTGCCGGGGTAGCTCAGTTGGCTAGAGTGCTCGACTCATATGCAACGCATCATGAGTGATGAGGTTTTTACCGATGATAACACATGAACACTCTGAGACATCGAGAGGTCGCGGATTCGAAATCGGTGCGCGAGACTGAGTGCTCGAAACCGAAAACGGATATCCCGCCCCCGGCAATTTCTGATCCAGTGACTTCCGGAAAAAGGAAGTCACTAGCCCGCAAAATTCATTCTGAATTTCACGGTCACCGTATCGTAACCAATTTTCCTAATCCGTGGATCGTTTCCGGCAGCCTGTTTTAAGTTTCGGTACATTTTTATCATCTTCATTTCACATAGAAAGACTGATTACATGGATACTACTATTGATGACTTTCGTAAAGCAGGCAAAATTGCCGCACGCATACGCGAGGAAAGCCGCTCGCTTGTCATGATCGGCGAATCGCTCCTTGACGTTGCAGAAAATATAGAAAAAATGATCAGGGATGAAGGCGCATCCCCTGCATTCCCCGTGAACATTTCACTCAACTCAATTGCCGCGCATTATACGCCTGAATTCGGGTCAACGCAAAACCTTACCGAAAACGACATCGTAAAAGTTGATTTGGGCGTTGAATTAAACGGCGGGCTGGCAGATACTGCATACACCATTGATTTATCAGGAAAATATGAACAGCTGGTGAAAGCATCGGAAGAAGCGCTTGCAAATGCAATCAATGCAATAAAGCCCGGAGTGACCACGTCATACGTTGGAGGAATAGTTGAAGAAACAATCAAAAAATACGGCTTCAAACCCATTTCAAACCTCACCGGGCATAAAATCGAACCCTATGACCTTCATGCCGGCGTCAGCCTCCCAAGCGTCGGAGGCTCAGGAGAATCATACTCCTTCCAGGAAGGAGACATTTTTGCCGTTGAACCGTTTGCAACAAACGGCGCAGGGTACGTTGAGGACATGGAGCAGGTTGAAATATTCAGCGTGTATGCGCCAAACCCTGTTCGCATGCGCCAATCAAGGCAAATTTTGCAGCACGTACTTGACAATTACGGCGTCTTGCCGTTTGCAGAAAGATGGGTACGCTCAAAATTCTCATCCAAAATGCTTGTCTCAATGTCATTGAAGGAATTGCTTGCAAGCCACACCATTCGTGGGTATCCGGTCTTAAGGGATACAGGCAACGGCATGGTTGCACAAACCGAACATACGATCGTAGTAACGGAAAACGGCTGCGAAGTGATGACGAAATAGGTTATAATTAAAAATACCTTAGAACATTAATTATAACTATTATGAGACATATAACTCAGCCCATGCCAGAGGGATCTGGAAAAAAAGGGAAGCAAACCCCGCTTCTTGATATGATAGATGCAAAACCCCGTATTCTTGAGTATCCTCATCTACCTAGATTTGAGGCAGTACGTGCACGAATTGATCAAAATAGAACTTACACGCTCAGCCAATGTGCCGAATTGACAGGAATCGAACGCACAATTTTTCTACAAATTGTGCGGCCAACGCGCGCGGGGAACCTACGATTTGCACCTGTTTCACAAGTAAAACCAGGTGAACCATTACAAATAACTGGTGCAACACTAAATCAAATACTTGATGCTATGGAGCAATGCCCGCATCCAAATATTACAGGCCAGCAGCTTGCAGAACACATGGGAAAATTAAAAAGCGGGATGATGCAGTCAACTACTACGATTGAAGGAAAACGAGTTATCCCATATATTACGGCAGAAGGTGAGCGCGCATATATCCCTATGTACTCTATCTTTGGAACTACTGAAGGAGTATTTGATGCACGAGTAATTGCATTTCTTGAAAAAGATCAACAACTCAAAAAGAATTCTTTTTCCTGGGAAGAAGTTGTAGGGTATTTAATAAAAATGAACATAGATGTACAAGCAGCACAGCTATTCTGTCTAACTCCATATTATAACAGAAGTACGCGCACGTTCACTTACCCTTTACTTAATGGAACAACAATCCAATTTAAGGCAATTGAGGCTAACAAAGACGGGGGAAAACGGGGGATACGGTTTTCAAAAGAGAGCATAACTCAACTTGCAAAAAGCGTGATGGCCGAACAAAAAACATGGATGACCGTGGGGCAATTTGAGGAAGCATTATATACGCGCCTTGGAACACGCTCAAGTTCTGCACCCTTCACATTCACACTTGATTGGAAAAAGTACGAGTTTGAAACAAAAATACGTGGCAATTTTGCATACATCCGCCGTGTTGTTGCATTGGCGTACATAAACTGGAGAGAACTTAAGGAATCAAAAGATTATACCACAACTCGCACATGTTGTATTGGAGCAAGTCCGGAACAAACAGAAACAAGAAAACATGAATTTGGCCTTGCCCGCACACGCATTAATGACCAAGAAGCAGTTGTTGTGGCACCTCTCAATGGAATTGCCATTCCTCTTAGAGAATATAGCGAAAATGAAAAAATACGGGCAGAAGGGAAAGAATTGGTTGGATTCTACCTTACACTTAAAACTGGAAACGAAAGGGCGATTCAGGCAACATTAGGCCGTCTTAAACTAGACATCATGGAAACACCAGTAAGAATAGAAGTTATAATTAAACTATGGATACTCAGGGATCACTGGATGCAAGGATCAAAAGTAAAAACACCAGGATACTTAGAGATAGACGAACTTTTTAGCACGCAAAAAAACATTGGAAAACGAGCACGCGAATTACTAGAATTTGAATTTGATGAGATTTCTGAATATTGTAAAGAAAAAGGAAAAGAAATAATTATATACACGCCAAGTGACGGCTTGATTGACCAAGACGGATTTTATAGCTCAATTCTTGCGGCATATGAGTAAAAATTATTTTCTAGGCAAAATAACCTTCGAATCCCAGATCCATTGCATGCGAGCACCGACCTGTTGGGCGCTTACCTTGAGTGAAAAGTTATTGGATGCCAAGTACTCATTAAGCATCTGGATCGCCTTGGGGTTCACTTCCTCGTTGTTTACCCAAGAACAGCTCGTCTTGGTAAGCATTGACGTTGCAACCTGGCGCGAATCCTCGTCGCCAAGGCCAAATTTTCTCAAAAGTTGATATGCTTCGTTTGCTTCCATGGGATCATCTTCATTTCGTTCGATGTACTGCTTTTGAAGAAAAATAATTTAAAAGAATGTTTAGCTCAAGAGCAACTTGAGGTAAAAGAGCGGATTGTTGAACTCTTTTTGTGCCTCGGGGTTCAAAAGAGTTTTTGAAAGATACTCTTTCATGAACGGGCTGCGCTCTGCCTTGTCAACAACCATGTTGATGAGGAATTTATGGTTGACGTTCTTTTGCAGGTTCCAGCTAGTCTTAAGCTCAGAATCGCATTCCTCGTGAATCAAATCATCGTATTTTTTGAGGAACTGCGCAGAAAAGTCGTTCTTTTCAATTGCCTCGCACACAACTTGCGAAGCAAGCTTTCCTGACATAA
This sequence comes from Microcaldota archaeon, assembly GCA_964434735.1. Lineage (GTDB taxonomy): Archaea > Micrarchaeota > Micrarchaeia > Anstonellales > Bilamarchaeaceae > CAYSWK01. The sequence goes on from CAYSWK010000003.1 coordinate 52,650, forward strand.
GCGCATTTCCAATTCCTTCGCCGGTGAAAGGGTCAATAAGTGATGCTGCATCACCAACAAGAAGGATTCCGTTGGAATACGGCGTTGAGCGTTTTTTGTCAAATCGCTTTGAACCTAAAGGCAATGACCATCCCTTAAGAAGTGAAATGCGCTTTGAATTCTTGAACCTGTCCTTGAAATGAGGGTTATTTGCAATAGTATCTTCCATAAGCTTTTGGAGGTTGACCTTCTTGTTTTTCATATCCTTAACAAGAATGCCGATACCTACGTTTGCGCGTTTGTCAGGAAGCGGGAACACCCAGAAATACCCTGGAAGGACGCCGTCTATAAAGTGAAGTTCGATCTGGTCGATCATCCCTTCTACATTATCATAGTATGCACGTATTGCCGAACACACGTGAAGCTCATCATCATTAAATACGCCAAGCTTTCGTGCGGTGATTCCGCCGACGCCGTCTGCGCCGATAACCATTTTTGCCCGGAACTCATGCGTTTCCTTTGTGGGCAAATGGGTTCCCTTTACGCCTACAACAGTGCCGTTTTCCATGATAAGGTCCTGCACCATGAATTCTTCCATGGTCTTTGCGGCAGCCTTCTTTGCATTCTGGAACAAATAATTGTCAAAAACCTCACGTCTGCATACATACCCTGGAGGATCTGAACGATCAGTCTTTTTTGATGAAATAGGAACAACTTTTCCCTTAGGCGATGAGAAGGTGACTCCGCCCATAGGTTGTGCTTCAATAGATTTCATGCCTTCAAGCAAACCTAATTCCCTCAAAACGCGGGTACTTTTACCTGAAATGCCGTCGCCACAGGTCTTGTCGCGGGGAAACTTGGCGCGGTCCAAAAGAAGGACTTTCTTTCCTGCCTTTGAAAGGAACATTGTTGAGCTGGAACCCGAGGGTCCGCCTCCGATAACTATAACATCATAATGAGATTCCATGTACAAATCACCATATAGTGGATGAAAATATGAGGTGCAAAGGAATATATAAGCTTAGGTTTTCGCATCAGATCCAAGAATATTGGACATTTTTACCATAATCTCATCAACAATGCTTGATTTGAAACCCTCGCGCAAGCGCAACGCCGCAGCACGCGCGTGGCCCCCGCCTGAAAGAATGAACTCTCCGTGCGTTGACTTAAGCGACTCAATGATGTGGTCTGCCTGTATCCCACGCAACACGGCCGCATCATTGATCCTGAAGATAATAGTACGATCACTAACGCCAATAACTACGTGCGGTTTTGAATGGTCCAATTCTTCAAAAATAAACGTTGCAATTTTTCCGCGTGAAGGAAACTCATGCTGCACTGAAAGCGCATCCAAATCAACAACATGGACAAAAACGCCGCTCATTTCCTTTGCCTTCTTGGTCTTTTTGACGCTTGCGCTTATCGATTCGATTTTTTCCCTTGCCTGAGAAAGAATTGAGTAAAATAACTCCTGTTTTTCAAGCACGCTTTTGTAAAATGCCAAATTATTCCCGTATCCGGCATTGATTGCCAAGAAATCAAGCACGAGGGCCTTTTTACGATCCTCATCAGTTACGGCCAGGATGGTGCTTTTATCCCCCGCACAGGAAACAGGCGCGACCCAGTCAAGATTCTTTGAACCTGCAATGCGCGCAATTTCAACTGCTAAATAACCTGCCGGATACGCCGACAAATTTTCAATGGTAACTGATTGCGTAACTTCCGTTGCCCAAGGAGAAACAAAAAGCGAAACGTATTTTTCAATTTCCTTAAGCGGAGGATGATGATCTATAATCATTACTTCAACTCCTGCAGCTTTAAGAAGCTCAAGGCCTTCCTTGCTTTCCTCATTTGCCCCCAAATCAAGCAAAACAACTAAAGGGTCAAACTCATGATGAACAAGGTTAAGGTCACGGATTGCGTCTTTTGAAGTGTACACTGCGGAATTTTGCTGATGAGACATGCAACGCAAAAAGGAAGTGATTGCATAAGCGCCGCTGATTCCGTCTGCATCCGCATGGAACTTAAGAAGAACGTATCTTCCAAGTGATTTTGCAAGAAGAAGCTTTCGCGCCGCAGTTTCAAAAAGCGGCTTGAGCAACGTCGTCACGTCGTTTTGTACAAGCAACTCCGGTGTTGAGAGCGAGATCTTTGATGCAAGACATTCAACAATTTCCCGTTTTTTTGATGCCAACTCTTCACCTGAAAACTCATGAAGCGATTGCACCGTAACGCGTGAAGGCCCTGTTGAGTCAGGAACCCCTTTGATATGAATTACCCTTCCAAGTGAAAGCGGAGTTGGATAAATAAAACTGAAGGTTTGATTTCCATCAGTAATTTCGGTAATGTTTGTCTGACGTACTGAGAATGCTTTGGTGATAAGGCCGGTAAATTCAATCATAAAAACCACAGTATGGTGTTAAAATATGGAATTATATTTATAATATAGTTGTTATTCAATAATTTATAAACCGCCTTCGACATATACTGTATCGCGAGTTGAGATGCATGACATTTACCCGTTCGCCCATTGTTTGTATTTTAGGCCATGTAGATCATGGCAAAACCACACTTGCAGACAGCATCCGAGGTTCAAACGTAGCACGAAAAGAAGCAGGCGGAATCACACAAATGATTGGCGCAAGCTACATAACCAAGGAAACGCTTGACGAGTTTGGAAAAACGTTGCCGCCCCAAATGACGGCGTCGCTTAAAATCCCCGGGCTCCTGTTCATAGACACGCCAGGCCACGAGGCGTTTACTCGTTTACGCGAACGCGGCGGAAGCATTGCAGACATTGCCATTTTAGTTGTTGACGTCCAGCAAGGGTTCCAACCTCAAACAATTGAATCACTCAACATTCTCAAGCAGTATAAAACGCCCTTTGTCATTGCAGCAAACAAAATTGATTTAATTCAAGGCTGGAAAAGTCAAGGTACGACCTCTTCATTTGCGTCCCTTTCAAAACAGCAGGAACACGTAAAGGCAAAGCTTGAGGAAAAAATCTACGAACTAGTTGGAAAAATATCCGAATACGGATTCAACTCAGAACGGTTTGACCGAGTTACCGATTTCAAAACCCAAATCGCAATCATCCCCTGTTCAGGAAAAACAAAGGAAGGAATCAGCGAACTGCTTGTGCTCATTGCCGGATTGTCACAGAAATTCCTTGGCGAGAACCTCAACATCGATGAGGAAGGGCAAGGAAAAGGCACAATCATGGAAATCAAGGAAGAAAAAGGATTGGGAATAACGGCAGACGTCATATTTTACGAAGGAGTCGTGCGCAAGAATGACGAAATCGCATACCTTACTTCAAACGGCGTAAAGCAAACGCGCATCCGAGGGCTTTTGGAACCGAACCTTTCAGGAAAGGAAAAATTCAAACCTGTCGACCAAGTAGTTGCGGCTGCGGGCGTGAAACTGTATGCTCCTGAAATGGAGGATGCGCTTCCAGGGTCGCCATTAGTTGTGATAAAGAATTTTGAAGAGGATAAAAAAGAAATAGAGGAACAGTTCAAAACAATACTTATCAGCAATGAAGGGGAAGGAGTCATCGTAAAGGCGGATTCTTTAGGCAGTGTTCATGCCATTCTTAACCTCCTTGAAAAGGAAAAAATACCTGTTCATAGTGCCGGCGTCGGCAAAATAACCAAGAAAGACCTTTTGGCAGCAAAAAACATTTCGGCAAAAGAGGCAAAACTAGGAGTAGTGCTTGGTTTCAACGTGACAACGCTTGATGAGGCAACGCAGGAAAGCAACGCGTCAAAAATCCCAATCATCACAAGCAACATCATATATTCAATGCTTGACCAATATAAGGCGTGGATTGACGAGCAGGAACGCGCAATGAAAAAGGAAATGGAAGCAAAACTTCCATGGCCAGGAAAAATAAAACTTCTCAAGGGCTGTTGTTTTAGGGCAAGCAACCCCTGCATATTCGGCGCAGAAGTAACGGGCGGACGAATAAAGAAGGGATACCGGCTCATGAACCTTAAAGGTGAAATCGTTGCATACGTACGTGAAATGCAGCATGAGAAAAAGCCCCTTGACGAGGCAACGCGCGGCATGCAAATTGCCTTTTCCTGTGACGATGCAGTGTACGGAAAAAACATCAAGGAAGGAGATACGCTCTTCGTATACATGACTCCTGATGAGCGCAAAATATGGGAAAAGAAAAAATCGATTCTTGCCCAAGAAGATGTGATTATCCTCGATGAAATTGTTGATAAATTAAGAAAATCAATTTGAAAATAAAAATTCTACGAGGTAACATGCATAATTTTATTTTTTTAGCAACAAAATTTCACGACGTAGTTTGGAACGTTTTTAAATACTCCAAGAACATGTATTCAAACTTCGCACACGTTCTGAAAAAAAAATCATGAGCTTGTGCCTTGGCGATCATAACTGACACAGAGGGTAAAAAACATGGAAAATAACGCACAGGTAGCCTTAGCGCTGCAAAGGGGAGATTCGGGGATCATTAACGCAAAAAAAGATTATTTGAGCGTTTTGAAAAAAGAATTTTTCGGAAATGCTGAAGCGCTTTATGCATCAGACAATATTGTTTTAAGAAAACTGGGAAGCCTTGCGGGTGCAGGATACTCCCAACCGCTTGAACGAAGCACACGACTTGAATCAAATGCAGCATCAAGGATCACGGCAAATATGTACGTTGAAACGTTGCGCCTTGACATGTCAACGCCGTACAGTGAATGGAGAAAAACAATAGCAAACTCCCCTAAACTGAAAGAGCTCATACTTGACTTTTCAAACATCAAAATTGCAGAAAGCCTCATTGAAAAATGCTCATACGCGCAGGACCGCCATGTAAGTGTTAACAAGGAAGAGGTTGAATGCTTCATAAAAAGCGTTTTTGAAAGCCAGGATCAGGTGCTTATTGACAGATTATTTGAGCACATTTTCAACGTATCTGCGCGGCAAGCAGGAAACGTATTGTGGGGGTTGCACACCAAAAAACTTATGACTGGCGAACAAATGGTACGCTTCATTGTTTTACGATCGGAAGAATTCCTCAATGCAATAACGTCATTCATTGCAATGATGAAAATTCCAAACAGGCAAGCCATCATCGACCGCTTGCGAAGCAGGGTCCTTCTTGGGGAAACGCTTGAGAACGCGCTACGAGACGTCCAGTTTGCATGCAACGTACCTGTTGAGATAATACAAGACATAAAGGGGATCATCGCAAAAAACCCCTATAATGCTGCAATACTTGAGGTAGGCCCTATGCTCTTGCTTGAGCATGAAAAAGTTTCACGATATGATGACAAGGTTGGTTTGAGTAAACAGGTATCCCGAACGATTTGGGAAACGTACTCGGCAGTACGAAAGCAGGTGGTTCGCAAAAAACCTACGGCATCTAGCCAAGGAATGCTAACGCTCCCAAATAAGGTATCTGCACAGCCCATGCAGGAGCACCACGTATCAACAGAGCTTGATGAAGAGTTTGATACTGAAATAGCTGAAATATCAAGCATTGCACCTGATACGCCCGTACCGGTACCTGAAGTTTCAATCGTGGGAAAGGCACCTGAAACCAAAGTATCGTTTGACATCCAGGCGATACTTGGCCCAACCGGATATGCAATCGCACCAAACCGCAGCGAAGGGGACCTTGCGCCCTACTTCAACGGATTGCCTGCTCTCAGCCAGTACTCAATGTCCAAATACTACTTTGCGCTCCAAAAGGCAAAACAGGCAGGCGTTGTGATCAGGAAATAATTATAAGCAACGCATGCAAACGGTATGCATGCGAACAATACCTCTTTTTTTTATTCTGATTCTTCTTTTTGGATGCACGGCCAATACGGATACGATGATGCTGCCAATCACCGTAGTAGCAAACTCAGGAAACATAACAGTCAGTGCTACGTTCAATGAAACGTTATATGCTGGCCAAACAGGACATGTTGAAAGCTACGACCAGTACGGAAGCCATATCCTGAATACGGATTTCACTATTGAGGAAACAGACCTTCAAAAAGGATTATTTTCAACTCAAACAACTTTCAAAAAAACGTTTGCAGTTCCGCTTGTTGACCCGAACATCTCAAGCCTTACACTTACCATACGCACCGCAAACGCAACACTCGTGCGCGAATGGGGCATACGCACAACACCAAAAGCAGACCTCCTTTCGCTTGAGGTGCTTGAGCATGAGAATACGTATAGTATATTCGTACTGCTTGAATCAAAAAGCGGTGCGAAAGTCAATTATCAAGAATATGCGGCAGACGTACAAATACAGGATAAAGATGGAAACCTGTATACTCAACGATATGCTCCAAAAGAATCTGAAACAAAAAATGGAAGATGGAACATCATTGTCCAGAAGAAAGATGTCAAGGAATCGTTTTACTCAAAGGGCGTACTCTTCATAACGCTCTCAGGAAAGAACAAAACATATTCTGCACAATCGTCACTAACAATCAAACAGATGACTCTTAAAGAAAGGGAAGCGCTTGAGAATACGCAGCTGGTGAAAAACTCAAAAAAGCTTGGAAATAAAACCGCATATGTCGGCTTTGATTTTATCGTACACCGCATGGGTCCGCTCACGCGCCATGGCGAAGAAAAAAACAAGGAATACGTTATTGCATACGTTACAGTCAAAAATACACTCGCGCGCCCGCAATATATTGCAAAAAGCGATTTTTACTTCAAGGATTCGCTCAAGAATTTCTATCCTGTGTCTTTGGATGAGACGGGCGACCTTCCAGGACTCATGATGCCAAGCCAGGAAGTGACCATACCGTTTGGAATATTAACATTGAAAGAAACGGAAACCTACCATTTTTATTACGGGGACAAGGAGCTTGCGCAAGGAACGGCAACGTTTGAATAGTATTCTTTTTATATATTCCTAAAAACAAGTATATATGGACCTCCTTCCTAAACTCCTTAAAAAACCCCTCTCTTCATTTGGAAAAGATTTTGCACAAGAAGTCATAAAAGAATTTGAATCAGAAACCACCCTTTCTAGTACGAATAAACTTCAAACTCTTTTAGATATTTACAAAAAAGAGCTTGCAACAAAAGCTAGAAAATCAAAACTTAAAAAAGCACGAAAATACCTAGAACAAGCAGAAATTCAAGTAATGACTATGGCTAATCTAAGACATAAAAAAGTCTACAGTGATGGATCTCAACCACGCCAAAAAACAGAATTCCAAAAACCTTTTCAAAAAGGGGAAGTTGCAAAACTGCTTGAGGAGGCAAAAAATGAACGGATTACGCAGGTAGTTAATGAAATAACAAATCAGATCATTTCAAGTTACCGAGGTTCTGATAAATCAGCTGAAAAATTATTATCCCAAAACAGGGATGTCGTTCTAGCATTTGTTGAGCAATATATTCAGTATGTCTTAAAGCCCGAACCGCGTGGAACATTTTCTGATATGGTAACTACTCCAAAAGGTCCTTTTAGGGTAAGAAAGAAAATGAACCCCGAGACTCGTAATGAAGTGCGGGATTGGTTTACCTATGGTTTTCAACAGGGCCGAGACCGTATTGACATACTTTTAAATATTGCCCATATGAAAATTGGAATATTGCATGTGGGCTTCCATTCGGGACATAGCGACTCAATATATAATTTGACTGCGGCCCATGCAGAAAAATTATCACATGATATCAGAACAGAGGTAGAACGCCTTCGAAAGGCGGCAGCTTAGCAATTAATCAACTGTTTTATTTCTTCAAAAACCCTAAGGTTCGGCTCTCCGTTCGCTTCATATGCTGACTTCATAAGAATTTCAAATACTTCTGTTTTTTTAGGCCCCGTCAAAGCAACTCCTAAAAAGTTAATTTGCAAAGGATTTAATTCGCCAAGAAATCGTGTAAAATTAATGTTTAACCCTTCAAGAAGGGGACCTAGTGCAGTCGTTCTGCAAAATGAACGAAGACGCAAGGGACGCATGCGCGCCTTATACAATTTAACGCGAGGATTATGATAAAAAATTTTAACTGTCATCGAT
>CAYSWK010000004.1:0-4427 GCA_964434735.1 Microcaldota archaeon
GAGGCAATGGACTACGCAACGGGCGTACTCAAGGCAAAGTTCGAGAATGCATAAATGAGGGACGCTTATGAAATTACCACTTGAAGAAAAATTCAAAGGAAAAGGAACGCGTATCTGCAGGAACTGCGGAAACTCACGCGGTTTGATTCGCGCATACGGATTGCAGATTTGCAGACGATGCTTTCGAGAGGTCGCAGAAGACCTGGGTTTCAGAAAATACGGAAATTAGAGGTGTATATATATGACAGATCATCTTGCAAACGCGCTTAACACACTCAAGACTCACGAAATGGTGGGCCAAAAGACGTGCACCGTTAAGGCAACCAAAATTATCTCAAGCGTACTTAAGCTTCTTAAGGAGCACAAGTACATTTCGGGATACGATACCGTCGATGACGGACGAGGAGGACAATTCAGTGTTTCTCTTGACGGCCGCATCAACAACTGCGGTGTCATTAAACCACGCTTCCCAGTAAAAAGGACAGATTGGGCAACTCATGAGCAGCAATACATTCCCGGTGTGGGTGTAGGCCTTCTCATTGTTTCAACACCCAAGGGCATCATGACGAATGCGGATGCAGAGAAGCTCAAAGTAGGCGGAAGGCTTCTTGCATATATCTATTAGGTGGAACATATGGAAGTACCAAAAGGAGTCACCGTAACCGTTCATGGAAACGTAATTACTATGAAAGGTCCAAAAGGCGAATCCAAGCGCACCCTTTCACCCGAAGTGAAAGTTAAGGTAACGGGTTCGGAAGTTTCAGTTGAAGGATCATCCAAGATGATTATCAACACTACGCTTGCTCACCTTAAGAATATGGCAAAAGGTACATCGGAAGGATTTTCGATGAAGCTTAAATTAATCCACGCACACTTTCCTATGTCCCTTATTGCAAAGGGATTGGATGTTGAAATCAAGAACTTTTTGGGTGAGAAAAAATCACGCCATGCAAAGCTTCTTGGAGCAACTAAGCTTGAAGTAAAGGGGCAGGATGTCACACTTCACGGCCCAGACAGGGAGCATGTTTCACAAAGCTATGCAAACCTCAAGACGGCCATGAAAATCAAGGACAAGGACGGACGTGTATTCCAGGACGGACTTTATCCTACGAATTGAGCTGATCACATATGACTAAAAAGCAATCAAAACCACAAAAGAAAAAGAAGCCAACGTTCAATGTTCCAAACTTGGGCTTCTTCAAGAGTGTCAAGGCACGCTGGAGAAAACCACGCGGTGTTGACAACAAAAAGCGTATCAGGAAGAAGTTCTTTGGTGCACTTCCACGTGTAGGCTACAAGAACACCAGCGCCATCAGGGGCAACCACCCGCGAGGCATGCAAGAGGTTCTTGTACACAATGAAGCGGAATTGAACCTTGCAAAGGAGCAAAAAGCGCTCGTGCGCTTTTCGGCAACCCTTGGAAAGAGGAAAGTAACCCAACTTTTCAAGATGGCAACCGAGGCCAAGCTTGAGGTATTGAATCCTCCAAAGCCTGAAAAGAAAGGTGAATCATAATGACACTTGCAACAGTACGAAGACTTGCAGCACGTATTTTGGATGTCGGTGAAAACCGTGTCCGATTTAAGGACGATCAGCTCGGAAGGGCACAGGAAGCTCTTACCACTGAAGATGTTCGTGGCCTTGTAAAGGAAAAAGCAGTTTATGCAATTCCTGTACGTGGAAAGAGAAAGAAGGAAAAGCGCACACGAAGGACTGCAGGTGACCGCCAAGCAAAGGGATCACTTCATTCGAAGGAAGAATGGATGCAGCGTATTCGTGCACAGCGAAAGTTCTTGGTTCTTTTGCTTTCACAAGGTTGTGTTGATGCGTCATTGAAGCGCTCACTCTACATGAAAGTAAAAAGCGGCATTTTCAAGAACAAGCGTGCATTTACGTTATATTTGAAGGATGCAGGGCAGCTTAAGAAGGAGCCTGTTCTTCCTAAGTGGGAAGCAAAGGCACCTAAAGCAGCACCAACTGCAAAGAAGCCAAAAGTAGCAAAAAAAGGTGAAAGCTAATGTCAAGAGCAAAAAGTCCAACTCACAAAGTCCACTTCAGAAGGCGACGTGAGGGAAAAACAAATTATGAAAAGCGCCTTGGTCTTGTAAAGTCAAGGAAAACGCGCTTCGTTGTGAGAAGGAGCAACAAGTCATTCACGCTCCAATTTGTCAACTTTGCAGAAGCAGGCGACTTGACCCTTTTAACGGTCACTTCAAATTCGCTTAAAAAAGTATGCGGATGGAATCCTCGTGCAAACAGCTCGACAGCATACCTTTCAGGTTTCTACGCAGCACACTTGGCAAAGAAGAAGAAAATTTCCGATGTCATATTTGATATGGGACGCCAGCATGCAACAAAAGGAAGTGTCTTTTTTGCAGTGCTTAAGGGCGCAAAGGATGGCGGACTTGAACTTCCTGTACCTGAAGACTACGTAAGGATACAGGTGTCAGACGATGACAAGAAGGCCTTTGAAGAGGCTAAGAAAAAACTATCTGGGTGATTACTATCGCTGAAAAACTTCGAACCGTAACGCGTGAAATGTTTACGCCAAAAACAGAAATTGGCAGAATGGTCAAAAATGGCGAGATCTCAAGCATCGAGCAGATTTTTGGCATGGGCAAGCTCATCCTTGAGCATGAAATTGTCGATATTCTTCTTCCCAATCTTGAATCGGAAACACTGAAGGTCGGAATGACCCAGCGTGTTACTGACTCGGGTAAGAGAAACCAGTTCCGTGTCGTTGTTGTTGTGGGTGACCGCAACGGCCACGTAGGAATCGGTGTAGGAAAAAGCGACGAAATGCGCCCTGCGATGGAATATGCAGTACGCAAGGCAAAGAAAAATATTATTCCTGTTAAGAAAGGATGCGGCTCTTGGGAATGCAAGTGCGCATTGACCCATTCGCTTCCTCAACGAATTGAAGGAAAGCAAGGGTCAAGTATCGTTGTTCTTAAACCCGCTCCCCGTGGGCTGGGTTTGGCTGCAAACGATGTCGTCAAGAAAGTACTTGGCATGGCAGGCGTTAAGGACGTGTGGAGTTCATCACAAGGGGGCAGCAATACCTATAATATTGCAATTGCAACCATTAATGCACTCATGAACCTTAACTCACTCAAGCCACGTGCTGAATAAAGGTAATTACTATGGAAAAAACAGGTAAAATTGCAATCGTTCGTATCCGAGGCGTCAGGAACATAAAGCCCGAAATCAAGCGAACGCTTGAGCTTTTGAGGCTTTCACGTCCGCACCACTGCGTAGTTGTTGACTTGACTCCCCAAACAATGGGCATGATCAGGCTTATCGGCGACTATGTCGCATTTGGCGCAGTTACGCAAGATACGATTGAAAAGCTCATCGTTAAGCGCGGTGAGAAAGGGGCAAAGAACGCACCCGAAGTCATGAAGGCTCCCGAAATCAAGGCCGCTGCTGAAAAAATAGCAAAAGGCGCAAAGGTTAAGGAGTTCGTTGACCCGGTTTTCCGTCTTCACCCTCCACGCAAGGGATACCGCGACATCAAAATGCAGTATCCTCAAGGCGATCTTGGCAAGCGTCCAGATATGGATGATTTGCTCAAGCGCATGATGTAAAGGTGAACACTCATGGTTAGAAGAAAAGCAACTCAAAAAAGTAAGTATCTTGGCCACCGATCGTTTGGCCGCGGTAACGTAAAGAACCGAAGAGGTTCAGGTAACCGTGGTGGACGAGGTAATGCAGGTCTTCACAAGCACAGGTACTCCTGGGTTACGGCAAACGAGCCGGATTACTTTGGTAAGCACGGATTCGTAAATCCTACGACCAAGGAAGTCAAGACCATTAACCTTTTCGCAATCGAGCAGCTTGCACTCAAGAACAAGCTTGAGAAAAAAGACGGCAAGCTCTATTTCGAGTTTGAAGGCAAGATCCTTGGCACGGGCAAACTTACTCACCCTGTAACCATCAAGGCACAGGCATGGAGTGAAGGTGCAGAAGGAAAAGTCAAATCCGCAAAAGGAACGCTTGTTTCTTTTGAATCCGCATAATTTTATTTTTCTTTATTTTTCGTTTTATATTTACAAAAACATCCATTTTTAAACACCTTTAGACTCAGTTTAGATGATACTAATGGCTAAAGATTACTCTGAAATTGATGCAAAAATCCTTGCTGCAATTCAAAGTTTTGATGGAATTCCTTCCATGCAGGCACTTGCAAAAGTTTGTACTCATGATAATCATACTATTCAAGATCGAATTAATAAAAATCCATCCTTAAAAGATGCACAAGCAACTGTTGCAGTGGCCTACCTGGAAAAACTCTTTAAAACTAGAACTGAATTTATAGGAGCAGTTGCTAAACAAAATGGTCTTTCAAATGAATGTAAAAGAATCGAGGTAGCAAAAGATAAACTAGACGCGTTGATCGTTCAAGACATACGGGAAGCAATCGAATC